>NZ_JALQCX010000014.1:0-33719 GCF_023241665.1 Pseudomonas morbosilactucae
GGGGGCGGGGTAATTGTTGCGTCTGGTGCACTTATAAGCTGTCGATAAGTCAGTTTTCGTCAGCAGTGGTGCTTCTTAAAATGCTTCGGTATTTCCAAGCCGGAGTCATCCCTTCATGAGTTCCCTCGCCGCCGCGCCCGCTTCCCTGGAAGCCGCGAGCAAGCCGGCCGTCATCGCCCCGCCGACCTTCGGCCCGCGCATCATCATTGGCCTGGTGGGCGTGTTGCTGGCGGTGCTGGTGTCCGGCTTGAACGAGATGGTGACCAAGATCGCCCTGGCGGATATCCGTGGCGCCCTCGCCATCGGCTATGACGAAGGCACTTGGCTGGTGGCCAGTTATACCGCCACTTCGGTGGCCGCCATGGCCTTTGCACCCTGGTGCGGGGTGACCTTTTCCCTGCGCCGCTTCACCCTCTGCGCCATTGGCCTGTTCACCCTGCTGGGGGTGTTGTGCCCCTTTGCCCCGGATTACCCAAGCCTGCTGCTGTTGCGCACCTTGCAGGGCCTGGCCGGTGGTGCGCTGCCGCCGATGCTGATGACCGTGGCCCTGCGTTTTCTGCCGCCCAACGTCAAGCTCTACGGCCTGGCCGGCTACGCCCTGACCGCCACCTTCGGCCCCAGCCTGGGCACCCCCCTGGCGGCGCTGTGGACCGAGTACGTGGGTTGGCAGTGGGCGTTCTGGCAAGTGGTGGCACCCTGTCTGTTGGCCATGGGCGCCGTGGCCTACGGCCTGCCTCAGGACCCGCTGCGCCTGGAGCGTTTCAAGCAGTTCAACTGGCGCGGCCTGCTGCTGGGGTTTCCGGCGATCTGCATGCTGGTGATCGGCATCCTCCAGGGCAATCGGCTGGACTGGTTCACCTCGCCGTTGATCAGCGTGTTGCTGGTCGGCGGCCTGGTGTTGCTGGTGCTGTTCCTGATCAACGAATGGTCGCAGCCGATCCCGTTCTTTAAGTTGCAGATGCTCGGCATCCGTAACCTGTCGTTTGCCCTGCTGACCCTGGCCGGGGTGCTGGTGGTGCTGACCGCGGTGATCATCATTCCTTCCAGCTACCTGGCTCAGGTCCAGGGTTACCGACCTCTGCAGACCGCGCCGGTGATGCTGGTCATGGCGCTGCCGCAGTTGATTGCCCTGCCGCTGGTGGCTGCCCTGTGCAACTTGCGCTGGGTCGATTGCCGCTGGGTGCTGGGCATCGGGTTGGCGATGCTGGTGCTGTCGTGCCTGGGCGGTACGCACCTGACCTCGGTGTGGATCCGCGACGATTTCTACGTCCTGCAACTGCTGCAGATCTTTGGCCAGCCCATGGCGGTGCTGCCGCTGCTGATGCTCGCCACGGGCAGCATCCAGCCGATCGAGGGGCCGTTTGCCTCGGCCTGGTTCAACACCGTGAAGGGCCTGTCGGCGGTGATTGCCACCGGCGTGCTGGACGTGCTCACCACCCACCGCCTGCATTTCCACTCGACCATGCTGGTGGACCGCCTGGGCAACTCCCCCCTGGCCGCCGGCGATGCTGCAGGGTTGGCCCAGCGCCTGCACCGGCAGGCCGTGGTGCTGACCTCGGCCGATCTCTACCTGTGCATGGCCGGCATTGCGGCGGTGCTGATCCTGTTGATTTTCTGGCTGCCGACGCGGGTCTATCCACCGCGCGCACCGACTTGAACGCTCACTGAGACGGAAGGTTTTTATGACAACCCAAAACACACACAAAGTGGCCATTGCCGTCGGCGCGCTGGTGGCTGTCGGCGCGCTGCTCTATGGGCTGGTGCCGGGCCTGTTCGGCAAGGCGTCCGAACAACGCACCAACGACGCCTTCGTCGCCGCCGACTACACCCTGGTGGCGCCGCGGGTCGCGGGCTTTATCAAAGAGGTGCTGGTGGAGGACAACCAGCAGGTCAAGGCTGGGCAATTGCTGGCCTTGATCGACGACCGCGACCTGCGCGCCGCCGCCCAGGCCGTCGATGCCGAAACCCTGGTGGCCAAGGCCCAGTTGCTGAACACCCAGGCCACCCTGGAACGCCAGGTCTCGGTGATTGCCCAGGCCCAGGCCACCCTCGTGGCGGCCAAGGCCGAGCGCGACTTCGCCGAGCATGAACTGAACCGCTACAACCACCTGGCCGGTGTGGGCGCCGGCACGGTGCAGAACGCCCAGCAGGCGCGTACCCGCATCGACCAGGCTAATGCACGCCTGGCCAATGCCACGGCGGTGCTGGCGGCCGAGCGCAAGCAGGTGGACATCCTCAGTGCCCAGCGTGACGCTGCCGAAGGTGGCTTGAAGCGCGCCCAGGCGGCCCTGGAGATGGCCAGCTACGAGCTGTCCTACACGCGCATCGTGGCGCCGGTGGACGGCATGGTCGGTGAGCGCGCGGTGCGGGTGGGTGCCTACGTCACCCCGGGCAGCAAGATCCTCGCCGTGGTGCCCCTGGAGCAGGCCTACGTGGTGGCCAACTTCCAGGAAACCCAACTCACCGACATGCACGCCGGGCAAGCGGTGCAGGTGCAGGTCGACAGCCTCGGCGGCGAGACGCTGTCAGGCCATGTGCAAAGCCTGGCGCCGGCCACCGGGGTGACCTTCGCGGCGGTCAAGCCGGACAACGCCACGGGTAACTTCACCAAGGTGGTGCAGCGCATTCCGGTGAAAATCCTGCTGGACGCCAACCAACCGCTGACAGAGCGCCTGCGGGTGGGGATGTCGGTGGAGGCCCGGGTCGACACCCGTCGCGGCGCCGACAGTGCACGCGAGGTGACCCAGCGATGAACCCTGTACACGCCATGGGCGGGCGTCGCTCGCTGTTGTTGCTGAGTGTGCTGGCCCTGTCCGCCTGCAGCGTCGGCCCGGATTTCCAGCGCCCCGAAGGTCCCCAGGCCGGCCATTGGTCGATGCCGCAGCAGCAAGGCGCCAGCCAAGCCGTGCACGGCGCCATGCAGGAACGTTGGTGGGACGTGTTCCACGATGCCCAGCTCTCGGCCCTGAGCCGCCGGGTGCTGACCGATAACCTCGATCTGCAACTGGCCAGCAGCCGCTTGCAACAGAGCCGCGCGGCGCGCCAGGTGATCACCGCCGAGGAATACCCGAGCACCGCGGCCACTGGCGGTTATGCCCACAAGCGCAACAGCGCCGAGGGCCTGAACGACCCGTCGGGCAAAAGCGGCAAGTCCGCCTTCAACCTGTGGGAAGCGGGCTTTTCGGCTTCCTGGGAACTGGATCTGTGGGGCCGGGTACGGCGCGAAACCGAAGCCGCCGACGCCAACCTGGAAGCGGCGGAAAACGATCGCCGTGGCGTGTTGTTGGCGGTGCTGGCGGAAACCGCCCAGGACTACATCCAGTTGCGCGGCGTGCAAAGCACCCGGGCCGTGACCGAGCAGAACCTGGACGTGGCGCGCCATAGCCTCAAGCTCTCCCAACTGCGCCTGGCCGATGGCGTGGCCACTGACCTGGACGTGGCCGAAGCCGCCGCGCAAGTGGCGACCATCGAGGCGCGCCTGCCGGATTTGCAGCAGCGCCAGGCGCAACTGATCAACGCCCTGAGCCTGCTCATGGGGGAGGCGCCCCAGGCGCTGAATGCCGAGTTGGCGGCCGATGCGCCAGTGCCCCAGACCCCGCGCGAAGTGGCCATTGGCTTGCCGTCGCAACTGGCCGAGCGCCGCCCGGACATCCGCCAGGCCGAGGCGCGCTTGCATGCCGCCACTGCCAGCATCGGCGTGGCCAAAGGCGATTTCTATCCACGCATCACCTTGTCGGGCAACCTCGGGACCCAGGCCCTGCAACTGGCGGATTTCGGTTCCTGGAACTCTCGTCAGTTCGGCATCGGCCCGCAGTTCAGCCTGCCGTTGTTCGACGGCGGACGCCTGCGCGGCATGCTGCAACTGCGTGAAGCCCAGCAGCAGGAAGCGGCCGTGGCCTATCAGCAGACCGTGCTCCGGGCCTGGCATGAAATCGACGATCAACTGACCCGCTACAACGCCAACCAGTTGCGCCGCGACAGCCTCGCCGAAGCGGTGCGGCAGAACCGCATCGCCCTGAGCACCGCGCAACAGCAATACGTCGAAGGGGTGGTGGATTTCGTCAACGTGCTCACGGTGCAAGGCGCCTTGCTGACGACCCAGGAGCAGTGGGTGGAAAGCTCCACCGCCGTGTCCCTGTCCATGGTCGGCCTGTACAAGGCACTGGGCGGTGGCTGGGAGTCGGTGTACCCGTTGCAGGCGCCAGTGGTGGTTCGCTGAAAACGGGCTTTGCCTGGAACTTGGAAAAAGTGTAATGATAATTGATCTCAATCATGCACACGGTTCCTTTCCATGGCAGCAACCACTGACGGCAACGCTCAGGTCCAGCGTCTTTACCTTGACCACCATGGCTGGTTGCAGGGCTGGTTGCGCAAACGCCTGGGGGATCGCGAGCACGCGGCGGACGTGGCCCAGGACACGTTCCTGCGGCTGCTGGTCTCGGGGCGCTTTCCCGGGCCCCTGGAAAGCCGCAGCTACCTGGCGCAAATCGCCCGCAACCTGGTGATCGACCAATGGCGTCGGCTGCGCATCGAGCGGGCCTACCTCGAAAGCATCGCCCACTTGCCCGAACCGGAGTCGCCGTCCCTGGAGAGCCGGGCGCTGATCCTCGAAACCCTGATGCAGATCGACGCCATGCTCGACCGCATGCCGGACAAGGTGCGCCAGGCCTTTGTCCTGTCGCAGTTCGAGGGCCTGACCTACGCGCAGATCGCCGAGCGCCTGGGGGTGACCGTCAGCTCGGTGCAGAAGTACATGATTCGGGCGATCCAGGCTTGCTACCAGGTGGTCTACGAAGAATGAGAGCGACCCACGACGCGCCCATCGCCCCCGAAATCGTCGAGCAGGCCAGTGAATGGCTGATGCTGCATTGGGGCGGTGAACTTGATGACCAGCAACGCTTGGCGTTCGCCCGCTGGCAGACCGCTCACCCCGAGCATCAACGGGCCTGGCTGCGCCTGCAGCAACTGCAGCAGACCCTGGGTGACGTGCCCGCCGACAGCGCCCGGGTGGTGCTCAAGGTCTTGCCCGACCGCCAACGCCGCTCGGCCCTGAAGTTGCTGGGGCTGCTGTTGGTGGCCGGTGGCAGCGGTTACCTGGTCCAAGGCAGCCAGCCGTGGCGCGCGGCGTTTGCCGGGCAGCACACCGCCACCGGAGAAATCCGCCACCTGACCTTGAGCGACGGCACCCGCCTGGACCTCAACAGCGACAGCGCCGTTGACGTGCTCTACAGCGCCCGCGAACGACGCATTCGGCTGATCCGTGGCGAGATCCAGCTCAACAGCGGCCAGGACCCATCGCGGCCGCTGATTGTCGAAACCCCGGCCGGTGACATCCAGGCCCTGGGCACGCGCTTTACCGTGCGCGACCTGGAGGGCGGCACCCGGGTCGACCTCTACGAAGGTGCGTTGCGCATTAGCCCCCGGCAGGCGCCGGTGGTGGAGCTACAGGCCGGCAATCGGCTGTGGTTCAACGCCCATCAGGTGGGCGCCAGGCAGGCGCTGGACCCCAACGCCAGCAGTTGGAGCCAGGGGCGTTTGATCGCCGAGCGCCAGCCGCTGGGGCAGTTTATCGCCGAGCTTTCGCGCTACCGCGCCGGGGTGCTGCGCTGTGATGCGCAGGTGGCCAACCTGTTGCTGACCGGGGTGTTCCCCCTGGATGACCACGACGCGATTATCCAGGCCCTGGAGCGCTCGTTGCCGGTGCGCGCCCACGCCGTGACCCGCTATTGGGTGACCCTCAAGGCCCGGGGCTGAGAGCGGAAAAAATAATTCGCCTGACCTTTGTCGGTTTTGCTGCCCCGCTCGGGATACCTCTTGAAAGTCGATCAAGACGCATTCTCATGGGGAGTTCCGGAATGCCTTACCACGCCACATCCACCACCCAGACCTTGAGCGCCGCCGTACGTCGTGGCCTGTTTCTCAGCCTGTTGGCCGTCGCTCCGGTGTTGCCGGGCCTGGCCCAGGCCGACACGGCCAGCCAGAGTGAAGCGCGCCAGTACAACATCGCTGCCGGCAGCCTCGACCAGGTGCTTAACCGCTTCGCCAGTGCGGCGGGAATTCTGTTGTCGGTGGACGCGCAAATGACCGAAGGCAAGCGCAGCGACGGCCTGCAAGGGCGCTACGAGGTTGCCCAGGGGTTGCAGCGCTTGCTCTCGGGCAGCGGCTTGCAGGCCGTGCAGGCGGGTAATGGCTGGATGTTGCAACCCCAGGCCGCGGACGGCCCCTTGCAACTGGGCGCGACCCAGGTCAGCGCCGCCCAGGTGGAGGAGAGCGCCTGGGGGCCTGTGGCCGGCATCGTCGCCAAGCGCAGCGCCACCGGAAGCAAGACCGACTCGGCCCTGGTGGAAATTCCCCAGACCATCAACGTCGTCACGGCGAGCGAGATCAAAGCCCGAGGCGCCATGAGTGTGACCGAAGCCTTGCGCTATACGCCGGGTATGACCGGCGGCGGTTTTGCCGATCGGGTGAAAATTTTCGACGAGCCGACCTCGCGCGGCTTCTCGCCGACCCCGCTGTACCTGGACGGCCTGCACCTGCCTTACGGCGGCGGCAGTACCGGCGGCGCCCTGCAGATCGACCCCTACACCCTGGAGCGCATCGAAGTGCTCAAGGGCCCGGCCTCGGTGCTGTACGGGCAGAACCAGCCCGGCGGGATCGTCAACATGGTCAGCAAGCGCCCCACCGAGGCGCCATTGCACCAAGTGGTGCTGGAAGCTGGCACCTACGACCACAAGAGCGTGTCCCTTGACCTGGGCGGGCCGCTGGACGAGCAAGGGCAGTTTCTTTATCGCCTCACCGGCCGAGTCACCGACAGCCAGTCGGAGGTCAATTACGCCGAGCAGAAACGTCAGCTCATCGCCCCCAGCCTGACCTGGCGGCCCAATGACGACACCAGCCTGACCCTGTTCGGCCAATACCAGAAAGACAATGACGTGCCTGAAGCCCAGGGGCTGCCGAGGATCGGCACCCTGGTGTCCACCGTCAACGGCAAGATCGACCGCGACCTGTTCCTCGGCGAGCCGGGGGTCAACGCTTATGACCGCGATCAGTTTGTCTTGGGCTACGAGCTGTCCCATCGTCTTGACGAGACCTGGACCCTCAAGCAGAACGCCCGCTACGCCGATGTCGACGACCACTTCCGTGCGCCTTTGCACGGCTACAGCTTTGTCGCCAACCCGGTGACGGGCGCCAACGATCAGCGCTACATGACCCGATATGGCGTGGACTGGAAGCAGCACAACCGAGTGCTGGGGGTGGATAACATCGCCCAGGCCGAGTTCGACACCGGGGCGCTGAAACACACCCTGCTGGTCGGCCTGGATTACTACCACTTCAACTCCCAGTTCGCCGGCAAGTACGACCGTACCCCGCCGATCATCGACCTCTACAACCCGACGTACGGCCAGTCGCTGGACTTCACCGGCCTCTATCGCTGGGACAACACGGTGAACCAGACCGGCCTGTACGTGCAGGACCAGATCAAGCTCGACCGTTGGGTGCTGGTACTCGGCGGGCGCTACGACTGGGCCAAGACCGACAACGAAGTGGTGCTGGCCAAGACGCGCAGCGGCGGCAAGGATGAAGCCTTCAGCGGTCGCGCCGGCCTGGTCTACCTGTTCGATAACGGCCTGGCGCCCTTTGTCAGCTACTCGGAATCCTTCCTGCCGTTGAGTGGCACCGATGCCGATTTCAAAGCCTTCGAGCCGTCCACCGGCCGTCAGTATGAAGTGGGCATCAAGTACCAGCCGCCGGGGCAGGAGAGCTTTGTTCAAATATCGGCCTATCACCTGGACCAGGAGAACGTGCTGAATTCGATCCCGGGAACGATGTTCAGCGATCAGAGCGGCGCGGTGCGTTCCGTCGGCCTCGAGCTGGAAGGCAAGGCGGCCCTCAGCGAGGCCCTGGAAGTGATCGGCTCGTTGTCGCGCAACGACATCAAGTACACCAAGGATGATTCGGGTCGCCAGGGTCGCCACCCGGCCGGCAGCCCGCCGCTGACGGCGGCGCTCTGGGTCAACTACACCTTGCTGGGTGACACCCCGCTGGCTGGTCTGGGTGCCGGGTTGGGCGCGCGCTATGTGCGCAGCAGCTATGGCACTGACTATGCGGGCGCGTTTCAGATCCCGTCCTACACGGTGCTGGATGCTGCGCTGAGCTACGACTTGAGCAAGTCGCCGTTGCAACTCAAGGGCGTGAAGTTGGCGCTCAACGTGAAGAACCTGGAAGACAAGACCTATGTCGACCTCTGCCGAAGTGACGTGGACTGCTACTACGGTGAAGGCCGGACCGTGCTGTCGAGCCTGACCTACGACTGGTAAGCGCGCTTATTGCGGGTTCAGCAGAAACACCACATAGCCCCTGAACCAGGGGCTATCGCGCAGGGCCTGGGGTTCTTGCCAGGCGCCGCCCTGCACCAGGCCGACCTTGTACGGCAGGCCCAGGCGATCCAGGCGCGGCAGGTAGGCGTCGTAGTTGGGGATGCTGTGGCGGCCCTGGTAGGTCTGCACCACCACTTCATCGATCACCCCCTTGAGCTGGCTGATGGCTTGCGGGTCGCCATGGCTGCCCCAATCCATCAGGCCAGTGATGCTCAGGCGGTACTGCGCGGGCAGGCGCTGGCGCAGGTCCCGCAGGAACTCGGCGTAGCGCTCCAGCTCGCGGGTGTTGGCGTCGAAGTCGATCTGCACCCCCACCACGGGGTTGCCCGCAGCTTGCCAGCGCTCCACTTGCCCCAGCAGTTGCTGATAGACCGCTTCCGGCCAGGCCAGGGTGTGGGCGCGATACACCACCCAGATGTCACCCTGGCGCAGGCGCGGCACCGAAACGCCCTGGGCGATCAGGCGCACGCCCTGTTCCGGGTGCCGACGTGACTGGCTGACTTGGCCCTGGAGGATGTACAGGGTCTTGGCCTGGGCCAGCACCGGCTGGGGCTGGACCCCGCTCCACAGCCAGAAGGCGTCGTGTTCGCGGGCGTCCACCGCGCCCTGGGCACCGACGGCGAGGCCCAGCCACAGCAGCAGGCAACAGCCGATGCGCGTCATGGGCTACCAGTAGTAGCGCAGGGACTTGGCCCACTGGGTATCGCCCAGGCTGCCCTTGAGCTGTCGGAACCAGGCCTTGCGCACCGCCGGCTCGACCCCGGCACCGCCGCAGCGGTTGTTGCCCGAGGAGGCGTAGCAGTAGATGCCTCGGTACAGCGCATAGGCGCGGTCATTGCGCGGCGCCTTGGGGTTGTTGATCACTTGCTGATAGCCGTCGAGGCGCGAGAACACCTTGCCCTTGAAGGCCGAGGCGGTGCTGCCCAGGGTGCCGGCCTCGGGCTGTTGATCCAGCGGCATGCCGTCGAGGTCGTTGCGGCGGATGAAATCACCGAGGCAGTTCAGGCCCTGGGGGTTCTTCGGGTCGAGTTGCAAGGCCGCGGCGCTGGTGGCGATGTTCGGGCAGCGATAGCCGTCGTCCGGCTCTTCGCCATGCCAGCTGAACAGCGCCAGGCTGGGACCGTCGTTGTAGACGTAGCCCAGGTTGGCCCCGAGCTTTTCCTGGGGCAGTGGCGTGGGCAGGCGTTGCAGGTCTTCAGCGAACGCCGCGTATTGGCCGCGCATCAGGTCTTTGTAGAGCAGGACGAACAGGGCGCTGCTGCGCTCCACCGGGTCGCTGGCCTGTTCGGCCTGTTGCCGCAGCAGGTCGGCGCCCGCCACTTGGCGCAGCAGCAAGGCGCGCACCTGGGACGTGCCGATGGGCGAGTCGGCGGCAAACACTTTGGCCAGTTGCCCGCTGCGTTCGTAGTTCATCGCCAGGGCCAGTTCCAGCTGTTGCCGTTGCAGCGGCAGTGTGGCCAGGGGCAGCAGTTGCTGCCAGAGCTCGGCGGCGGCCTTCCAGTCTTGCTTGGCTTCCAGGGCCAGGCCACGCAGGGTCTGTTGGCTGAAGGCCAGGTAATCAAGGCTGGCCGGCAGTTCGGTGGGCAGTTGTTTCAGCGTCGCGTCCGGCTTCTGCTCAACGTAAAAGCTGAAGGCCGCTTGCAGGTAGGCATACAGCACCGGCTGCTGGGCGAAGCTGGCCTGCTGTTCCAGCAGCGCGGCGCGGGTCAGGCTGGGTTCAGGCTGGCTGCGCATGGCCATCAGGTCCTTGACCGCCAGCAGCAGTGGCGCCTGCAGCGGTTGCTTGGCGCTCATCAGCAGCTTGTTATCGACTTCCTCCACCAACTCATCCAGGGACTGGTTGCGCAGGTTGTCGTCCTTTTGTGCCAACTGCCAGGCGTAGTCCTTGGCCAGGGCCTCGGTGTTGCCGCTCAGCCAGTGGGTGCGCCGCAGCAAACCCTTGGCCGAGACGCTGTAGACGCCCTGGGGGTAAGCGTCGAGGTAGGCAACGAGGCCCGCTTCGGCCTGCTGCATGCCGCTCTGGTCCACCTGGTCCGCCTTCAGCCAGCCGTATTCGTCGAAGGCATTTTGCTGGGCCTGGTTCAGCAGGGTGCGCGCGGCCATGTAGGACGCGGTTTCTTTCAGCCAGGGCTGGCTGCTGTCTTTGAGGGCGGTGAAGGCCTGGCTGGCCTCGGCAAACCGCCCGCTGTAGAAATCGGCAGCGCCTTGCAGGTAGGTGGCGAAGGCTTTGCCCGTGGCCGACTCGATGCCTGTCGGCAACAGCGCGCCTTGTTGGGCGGTGTCCCATTGGCAGGCGGTCAACAGATTGACCCGGCTTTGCGCCAGCGTGCGTTGTTCAGCCTGGGGCAGGTCGGCCTGGGTCACGTGCTCGACAAAGGCCAGGGCGCTGGTTTCGGAGTTGCTGCGGCAGCGGCTGCCTTCCCCGTAAAGGAATTGATCGCCGGCGTTCTCGTTGCTTTCCCGCCGCACCTGAAGGCCGGCCAACAAGGTGTTGAGCTGACCGTTGTCGGTGGGGGCGGACTCATTCTGCTCGCCATCGGCGGCCACCGGGCTCAGTCGCGACAGGTCAAAAGGCACCGGGCCGAAGCCTTGGGTCAGGTTGTCCTCGCTCAGCGCGCGGGGCGCCAGCGGCAAGGAGCCGAGGTCGGCCAGCAACAGGCGCAGGTTGACCCGGCTGTCGTTGCCCGGGTTGAGGGACACCAGGTTGCTGCACGCGTCGAGGCGGTTCTTGACCAGGCTCCAGGTCGGGTAACAAATGTCGTCGGAACTGGCGTGGGCCTGGCTGCTCAGCAGGGAAGCCAATGCCAGGGTCAGGGAGGGCAGAAGACCGATACGCATGAATTGTCCTTAATCCGCACAGCGGTGAATTCGATGGGCCGAGAATGTGGCGAATTATACAGAAGCCAGGGCCGAGTCAGGGCGGCTGTCGCTGCGCTTTGTGATGGGATCGAGGCAGCGTTTTCCGGAACCGTGGGCAGACGGCTGGCCTTTGCGGTTTTTCCGGCAAAAGAAGATGCTGTGGCCCATGCCTGAGCGACGGGGGAACGGATGGAATTGCCTAGAGCAGCGGAACTGGCCGGTCGGCCGCTGGCGCTTCAGCCTCGGGGCTTCCAAGGGCTTTGGCGGCTGGCGCTCGACTATGGGCTGCTGCCGATCCTGGCGCTGGCGACGCTAACCCGCTGCTATGGCCTCACGGACGCGGCCATTTGGGGCGATGAAGGTTCCAGTCTGTTGCTCAGCCAGTATTCCCTCGGGGAGATCTGGTTCCACGCGGCTCACGATGTTCATCCACCGTTGTATTTCGTGGCGCTGCACGGCTGGGTCGAGCTGTTTGGCGACGGGATCTTTTCAGTCCGTCTGTTCAGTGCCTTGCCGGGCATCGTCACGGTCGGCCTGGGCGTGTGGCTGGCGGGGCTGCTGGCCACCCGACGTGCAGCGGTCCTTGCCGGCGTGCTCCTGGCGTTGCTGCCCACGGCGGTGCGCTACAGCCAGGAAGTGCGCATGTACGCCTTGCTCGGCGTGTGGCTGCTGGGGGCGACCATCGCCCTGGTGTATTGGCTGCGTCAGCCGCAACGCCAGCGCTACCTGGTGATGTACGGGTTGCTGATGAGCCTGGGGTTCTACACCCATTACTTCACCACCTTCTGCGTCTTGGCCCACTGGCTGTACCTGGCGATGATCCCGGGCTCCTTGACCCCGCGCCCGATCACCCGGCCCGGCTGGTGGCTGGCCAACGTGGGGATTGTCCTGCTGTTCCTGCCCTGGCTGCCGGGGCTGGTGGACCTGCTGCAGCACCTCGATCAGCTCAAGGCCAATGGCGATGTGGGCTGGGAACCGGCGGTCGACCTTGGGTCGTTGCCATCCATGGTCTGGCAGTTGCTGACCCAGGATGAGGGCGAAGGGCTACCCGGGCCGCTGTACCTGGGGTTGCCGTTGTCGATGCTGCTGGTGAGCGGCTGGGTGGCCTGGCGCGACGACTCGCCTCTGCGCCTGCAGCGTCTGTTGGTGAGCTACAGCCTGGTGCCGCTGCTGCTGATTTTTGCCGTGTCGTTCCTCTCGCCGGTGTTTATCGAACGCTACCTGACCGCCTACGCCCTGGGCCTGCCGCTGCTGGTCGCGATTGCTGTCGACGCCCTGCTGGAACGCCGCCGGTGGTTGGCCGTGGCCTTGCTGCTGGTGTTCCTCGGGGTCGAGGGCGTGGGGCTGAAGAACAACACCCAGGTGGACGTGAATGACCAGATCAATGTCATGGTCGAACAGGTGAATGCGCAGTACCGGCCGGGGGACCGGATCGTCATCAGCGACCTGCTCTGGTACCTGAGTTACGTGTATTACAACCGCACCGACGCCGAGCCGCTGCTGTATACGCCGCCCTTGCCCAACGGCCTGTCCAGCCGGCCCAACGCCTATGGTTTCGGCACCCTGGTGGATCAGCAGGCGGACCACCTCTATGTCGACCACCTGGCGTCACTGCCGACCGGCAGCGGCCGGGTCTGGCTGATCAGCACCGAGGACCAGCCGGATGAGTTCGCCCCGTTGCCAGCGGGCTGGCACACCACCAATGAGTTTGCCGCGGGCAATGTGCGGGCGCGCTTGATGCTGATCTGCCCGGCGCCAGCGGTGCTCCGGGCCGGTGTCTGCCACGCCGGTTAAAGGGGCAGGGCGGCCCGCTCCGGGTCAGGGTTTGGAAGACAGGTCGGCCATGCCCTTGAGCAACTCGATAGGCAGCGGAAACACGATGGTCGAGGTCTTGTCGCCGGCAATCGCCCCCAAGGTTTGCATGTAGCGCAACTGCATGGCCCCGGGTTGGCGCCCGAGCATTTCGGCAGCTTGCATGAGTTTTTCCGAGGCCTGCAATTCCCCTTCGGCGTGGATCACCTTGGCCCGCCGCTCGCGTTCGGCCTCGGCTTGCTTGGCGATGGCGCGAACCATGGATTCGTTGAGGTCCACGTGCTTGATCTCGACGTTCGCCACCTTGATTCCCCAGGCGTCGGTCTGGGCGTCCAGCACTTGCTGGATATCGACGTTAAGGCGCTCGCGTTCGGCCAACAGTTCATCCAGCTCATGCTTGCCCAGCACCGCGCGCAGTGTGGTTTGCGCCAGTTGGCTGGTGGCCATGAGGAAGTCCTCCACCTGGATGATCGACTTCTGCGGGTCGAGCACGCGGAAGTACAGCACGGCGTTGACCTTGACCGAGACGTTGTCGCGGGTGATCACGTCTTGCGGCGGCACATCCAGCACCACGGTGCGCAGGTCGACGCGGACCATCTGCTGCACCACCGGAATCAGCAGGATCAGCCCCGGCCCCTTGACCTGCCAGAAGCGCCCGAGCTGAAACACCACGCCGCGCTCGTACTCGCGCAGGATGCGAAAGGTCGAGGCGGCCAGCGCGATCAACAGCGCCAGCAGCGCACCGAACAGCAATTGCATGAACATGTCATTCTCCTCGCGGCGCCGCCGGGGCTGCCGTCACTTCCAAGAGCAGCCCTTTGCGCGCCACCACCCGCACCCCCTGCCCGGGGCTCAGGGGCGTGGCGCTCAGCACCTGCCAGTTTTCACCTTGCAACTGCACCCAGCCGTTGTAGGCGTTGTTCGCTTGCACCCGGGTGATGGTGGTGTGGCTGCCCACCAGGCCCGCATCGCCGCTGACCAATTGGCGCTTGCGCGCGCCCAGGGCCATGCTCGCCAGCGCCACCAGCAGCACCGCGCTGATCACCGCCAGGCCGATGATCAGCGGCAGGGGGATGCCGTAGCCGGGGAGGTCGGTGTCCATCAGCATCACCGCGCCGGCGACAAAGGCAATGATGCCGCCGAAGCCGATCACCCCGAAGGTCGGCAGGAAGGCCTCGGCCACCATAAAGGCGATGCCCAGCAGGATCAGGGCCACGCCGGCGTAGTTCACCGGCAGCAGTTGCAGGGCGTAGAGCCCCAGTAGCAGACAGATCCCGCCCAGCACCCCGGGCACCGCAGTGCCGGGGCTGACGAACTCGAAGAACAGACCGTAGATACCCAGCATCAGCAGAATCAGGGCCACGCTGGGGTGGGTGATCACCGACAGCACCTGGCTGCGCCAGTCCGGGTCGTAGTGGATCAGCGCGGCCCCCAGGGTGTGCAGTTGCACTTCATGGCCCGCAGCGTTCAGGGGCTTGCCATCGAGCTGTTTGAGCAGGGCGCCGAGATCGTCCGCCAGGTAATCCACCACCTTGAGTTTCAGGGCTTCCTGTGCCGACAGGCTGGCCGCCTGGCGCACCGCTTGTTCCGCCCAGTCGGCGTTGCGCCCGCGCAATTGCGCCAGGCCACGGATGTAGGCAGCGGCGTCGTTGATCTGCTTGTGCGTCAGGGTCTCGCCCGCCGAGTCGCTGGGTGATGGAGCGGGCCCGGCATTGAGTTGCACCGGTGTGGCAGCGCCCAGGTTCGTGCCCGGGGCCATGGCGGCGATATGGCTGGCGTAGAGGATATAGGTACCGGCACTGGCAGCCCGGGCGCCGCTGGGGGCGACGTAGGTGGCCACTGGCACGGGGCTGGCGAGAATCGCCTGGATGATGGTGCGCATCGAGGTGTCGAGCCCGCCGGGGGTGTCGATGCCGATCACCACCAATTGCGCCTGTTGTTCGGCCGCCCGGTTCAGGCCGCGCACCACGTAGTCGGCGCTGGCCGGGCTGATGACACCGTTGAGCGTCAGCACCACCACCGGGGCCGCGGCCCAGGCCTGAACGCTCGACAACCCGATCAGCCCGGCCAGCAGCCATGTCCGCCACCCGCACCTGTTCATCTGACCCTCCTGGAGAGTCACGCACCGCGTTTGGGGTTCGTTGATTGGCTCTATGGGTTGAGTCTAGTTGAGCCCGGGCTGGTTGAATTTTGTACAGCCAATAACGGCGCTGCCGTTCGGAAGTTAATGGCCTTGGGCCGGGTTGGCCGACCTAGACTGAAGACACAGCCCACCATTGCCCTGAAGCGGATTCAGGGTCGCGAGGTGCATCATGCGCATGGCAAAAACGGTGCAACGCAGCCTGGAACAGGCCCATTGCCAATTTGATCTGGTGACCCACCCCCATTCGGCCAGCAGCCTGGAGACGGCGCGGGTCGCGGGTATTCCCGCCGAGCGGGTGGCCAAGTCGGTGATCCTCGACGACCGTCACGGTCATTACCTGATGGCGGTACTGCCCGCCAGCCGGCACCTGGACTTGAGCAAGGTTCGCGGCAGCGGCGAGTGGCAGTTGACCCGGGAAAGTACCCTGGCCCATCTGTTCAACGACTGTGAGCGCGGCGCGGTGCCGGCCCTGGGCGAATCCTATGGCCTGGACATGCTGATCGACCCCTTGTTGACCCGGCAGCAGGACATTTACGTAGAAGCGGGCAACCACCACAACCTGGTGCACATGAGCATGGAGCAGTACCTGAAAATGGTGCCCCACGCCCAAGTCTGTGAACTCAGCCACTGACTGACAGCCCCGTACCCCGATGATCAAGGAGGCCCCATGGAATCACCGACCCACAGCTTGCCATCCCTGTTCAAACAGCTCGGCCTGGCCGACGACCCGGTGAGCATCGATCGTTTTATCGCCACCCATTCGCCGCTCAAGCCCGAGCTGCATTTGGCGGATGCGTTTTTCTGGAGCCCGAGCCAGGCGCAATTCCTGCGTGAAGAAGTGCTCGACGACGCGGACTGGGCGGAGGTGGTGGATCAATTGGATGTGTTGTTGAGGAAGGGGCGGGGAGGCGGATAAGTGCAGGTTGTTGATATGAGGTATTTAGACCAAAATAACGACCTTAATTGAGGTCGATAATATGCAAAGCATTCTGGCTGACAAAGCCGTCAGCGTCTCTGAATTGAAGAAGAACCCATCCGCTGTCTTGAGCAGCGCCCAAGGCGGGCCTGTAGCGGTGTTGAACCACAATCGCGTCATGGGCTACATGGTGCCTGCTGAGGTTTTTGAAGCCTTGATGGAGCGTCTGGATGATTTGGAGTTGGCGCAGATCGTTCGAGCCAGGAGCCATGAGACGCCTGTTCCGGTAAGCCTGGATGACTTATAGGCTTGAGTTCCTGCCTTCGGCGCGCAAGGAGTGGGACAAGTTAGGGCACACGCTTCGTGAGCAATTCAAGAAGAAACTCGCGGAGCGTCTTGAGGGGCCTCGAGTTATTGCCGATGCTCTGCATGGTTTGCCTGACTGTTACAAGATCAAGCTCAGGGCGTCGGGCTACCGACTGGTTTATCAAGTGATCGACGAGCGCGTGGTGGTGTCGGTCGTCACTGTTGGTAAACGCGAACGCGGAGCCGTGTACGAACGGGCGAAGAAGCGTTGAGGCGCGCTCCGGGATAAGCGCCTGATGACCCGCACTGGGTAATTGTTACAAAACTTGACTGAATTTATTCGCCAATGACATATTGATAGTTAGCAAACTAACAGTGTGTGAACAGTCTTGTGTCCAGCACCCTCGAAGCGCTCCAGATGAACATCAGCAGTGGCATGGTGGTCGCCGCCCGGCATTGGCGGCGGATCTGCCAGACCACCCTGGTCAACTACGGTATTTCCGAAGCCTGCGCCGTGCCCCTGTTGATGATCGGGCGCCTGGGCGAGGGTGTGCGCCAGGTCACCGTGGCCCAGGCGGCGGGGATGGAAAGCCCGTCCCTGGTACGTCTGCTGGATCAACTCTGCAACGCCGGCTACGTCTGTCGCAGCGAAGACCCGAATGATCGCCGGGCCAAGTGCCTGAGCCTCACCGCCAGCGGTCGCGAGTTGGTGCAGGCGGTGGAAACGGAGCTGGTGCGCCTGCGCCGTGAAGTTCTGGAAGGCATCGCACCGTCAGACCTGGAAGCCGCGTTGCGGGTGATTCGCGCCTTCGAATCGGCCGGCCCGCTGCCGGTGACCGGCTCTTGAACGGCTTCTTTACCGGCGTGCCCCCGGCGCGTGACTGGTTCTACGGCGTGCGCACTTTTGCCGCGTCGATGATCGCCCTGTACATCGCCATGCTGATGCAGATGCCTCGTCCGTATTGGGCCATGGCCACGGTGTACATCGTCTCCAGCCCCTTTGTCGGCCCCACCACGTCCAAGGCGCTGTACCGCGCTGTGGGCACGTTTATCGGGGCGCCGCGGCCGTGTTGTTCGTGCCGTTGTTTGTGCAGAGTCCCTATGTGCTGGTGGTGATCGTCGCCCTGTGGACTGGGGTCCTGCTGTTCCTTTCCCTGCACCTGCGCACCGCCAACAGCTACGCGCTGATGCTGGCCGGATACACCTTGCCGTTGATCGCCCTGCCGGTGGTGGACAACCCCCTGGCGGTCTGGGATGTGGCCGAGGCGCGTACCGAGGAGATCTTTCTCGGCATCGTCTGCGCGGCGGTGGTCGGCAGCCTGTTCTGGCCTCGGCGCCTGGCTCCGGTGTTCGTCGACTCGGCGGGCAAGTGGTTTGCCGACGCTGCCACTTACAGTCAGCGCTTTCTCAGCCGCCAGGTGCAACCCGAGGAAGTCAGTGCCTTGCGCGGCGCCATGGTCGCCACCTTCAACAGCCTGGAATTGATGATCGGCCAGTTGCCCCACGAAGGCGCGCGACCGCAGACGGTGCGCAATACCAAGGAACTGCGCGGGCGCATGATCCACCTGTTGCCGGTGGTGGACGCCCTGGACGACGCCTTGTACGCCCTGGAGCGCCGCACACCGGAACTGGTGCAGCAGATGGCGCCGCTCCTGGCCCGCACCGAGCAGTGGTTGCAGGCCAGTGCCGAGGATGCCTCGGTGGCGCGCTGGCAAGCCTTGCGTGAACAGCTTGAAGCCCTGCAGCCCAGCCCCGAAGCCCTGGACGACCGCCGCCAGTTGCTGTTTTCCAACGCCCTGTACCGCCTCGGCGAATGGATCGACCTGTGGCAAGACTGCCGCAGCCTGCAGCACGCCATCCAGTGTGAAAGCCAGGCCCCGTGGCGCGCCGTCTATCGCCATTGGCGCCTCGGCCGGCTGAGCCCCTTCCTCGATCGCGGGCTGATGCTTTATTCCGTGGCGTCCACCATCACCGCGATCATCGCCGCCTCGGTGCTGTGGATTCTGCTGGGCTGGACCGACGGCGGCAGTGCGGTGATTCTTGCTGCCGTGGCCTGCAGTTTTTTTGCCTCCATGGACGACCCGGCGCCACAGATCTATCGGTTCTTTTTCTGGACCGCGATGTCCGTGCTGTTCGCCAGCCTCTACCTGTTTCTGATCCTGCCCAACCTGCACGACTTTCCCATGCTGGTGCTGGCGTTCGCCGTGCCCTTTATCTGCGTCGGCACCCTGACCGTGCAGCCGCGTTTTTACCTGGGCATGCTGCTGACCATCGTCAACACCTCGTCCTTTATCAGCATCCAGGGCGCCTACGACGCCGACTTCCTGAGTTTTGCCAACTCCAATCTGGCCGGGCCCATGGGCCTGCTGTTCGCCTTTGTCTGGACCCTGATCGCCCGGCCCTTCGGCTCGGAGCTGGCGGCCAAGCGCCTGACCCGCTTCAGTTGGCGCGACATTGTCGGCCTCACGGAACCGGCGACCCTGGCCGAGCATCGGCACCTGGGGGTGCAGATGCTCGACCGGCTGATGCAGCACCTGCCGCGCCTGGCCATGACCGGGCAAGACACCGGCGTGGCGCTGCGCGAGCTGCGGGTGGCCCTGAACCTGTTGGACCTGCTGGCCTACGCGCCGCGGGTGCACGGTCCGGCCCAGGCGTTGCTGCGTCAGGTGGTGGGCGAGGTGGGCGATTACTTCAAGGCCTGTCTCAAGGCCGGCGAACGCCTGCCCGCACCCACCGGCCTGCTGATGACCCTGGACCGCAGCCGTCGCGCCCTGAATGCCGCCGGCCACGACGACGGCGAGAGTCGCCTGCACTTGCTGCACGCCCTCAGTGGCCTGCGCCTGGCCTTGTTGCCGGGGGTGGAATTCGTCGGTGGCGGTGAACTCGAGGAACCCCTTCCCCATGGCATCGATGGAGCGCCCTTATGATCGGTGATCTGGATATCAGCGGGGTGTTCCTGCCCACTCTGCTGGTGCTGATGGGCATCACCTACATCCTGTACTTGCTGGTGCACGGGGTGCTCACACGCTTGCACTTTTATCGTCTGGTCTGGCACCGGGCTTTGTTCAATGTAGGGCTCTACGCTTTGCTGCTTGGCGCCGTGGACTCACTCAGTCGGTACCTGATGACATGAAAAAACCTTTTTTGACCCTCGGTCGCGTGGTGCTGACGCTGTTGGTGGTGACCTTCGCCGTGGTGGTGGTGTGGCGCATGGTCATGTACTACATGTTCGCGCCCTGGACCCGGGACGGGCACATCCGTGCCGACATCGTGCAGATCGCCCCGGACGTGTCCGGGCTGATCCAGCAAGTGGAGGTGCGTGACAACCAATGGGTGAAGCGCGGCCAAGTACTGTTCAGCATCGACCAGGACCGCTTCAAGCTGGCCCTGCGCCAAGCCAAGGCGGCGGTGGCCGATCGTCAGGAAACCCTGGCCCAGGCCCAGCGTGAAGCCAAGCGCAACCGCGGCCTGGGCAACCTGGTGCCGCGTGAGCAACTGGAAGAAAGCCAGTCCCGCGAGGCCCGCGCTCAGTCGGCCCTGGCTGAAGCCCTGGTGACGGTGGACAGCGCCCAGCTCAACCTCGACCGTTCGGTGATCCGCAGCCCGGTGGACGGCTACGTCAACGACCGCGCGCCGCGCAGCCAGGAGTTCGTTACCGCCGGGCGTCCGGTGTTGTCGGTGGTGGACAGCCATTCCTTCCATATCGACGGCTACTTCGAAGAAACCAAGCTCGACGGCATTCACGTCGGCCAGAGCGTGGACATCCGCGTGGTCGGCGACCGAGCGCGTTTGCGCGGGCACGTGGAAAGCATCGTCGCCGGCATCGAGGACCGTGACCGCAGCAGCGGCGCCAACCTGCTGCCCAACGTCAACCCGGCCTTCAGTTGGGTGCGCCTGGCCCAGCGGATCCCGGTGCGGATCGCCTTTGATGACGTACCGGCGGATTTCCGCATGATCGCCGGGCGCACCGCCACGGTGTCGATCATCGACGACCGCAAACCGTCGGAGCCGGCGCAATGAACCCTGCTGCGCGTTGGGCGCTGGCGGGCCTTGGTCTGTTGTTGTCGGCCTGCCAGACGGTCGGCCCGGATTACCACCTGCCCGCCGATGCCGCCGTGCAGCGCGATGACCTGCAAGGTCAACTGGCGACCCAGGACCCCAACGTGGTTTCGGCACCGGTGCCGCCGATTGGTGGCGGCTGTATCAAGACCCGCGTCTGGACCAGCTGGTGCAGCAGGCCCTGGCCTCCAACACGGACCTGCGGGTGGCTGCGGCCAACCTGGCGCGGGCCCGGGCCCAGGTCGACGAGGCCCAGGCGGCTGGTGGCTGGAGCGGCGGGGTCAAGGCCGGCGCCGAGCGCTTGCAGGAGTCCGGCGAGGCCTTTCTGTTGACCGAAAAAGTGCCGGTGGCCAATGTCGGCAACATCGCCATCAGCACGTCCTATCAATTCGACCTGTTCGGCACCCTGCAGCGCGGGATCGAGGCGGCCAAGGCCAATGCCGACGCGACCCAGGCTGCCGCCGACACCGCACGCATCACCCTGGTGGCAGACGTGGTGCGGGCCTACACGCAAATCTGCGCCGCCAATGAGGAGCGGGAAATTGCCGAGCACTCCCTCGACCTGCAAGCCCAGAGCACCCAGTTGACCCAGCGCCTGCGCGATGCCGGGCGCGGCGACGAGACCCAGGTCACCCGTTCGCAAACCCAGTTCAAATCCCTGCGTGCCGAACTGCCGCGTTATGAGGCGGCGCGCCAGTCCGGGCTGTTCCGCCTGTCGATGCTTCTGGCCAAACCAGTGGAGCAACTGCCGGCGGGCACATCCAGTTGCGCCGAGCTGCCGCGCATCGCCCAACTGCTGCCGGTGGGCGACGGCGCAGCGCTGCTCAAGCGTCGGCCCGATGTGCGCCAGGCTGAACGGCGCCTGGCGGCGGCGACGGCCGAGATCGGCGTGGCCACCGGCGCCCTGTACCCGGACATCAGCATCGGCGCCACCGTAGGCACCGTCGGCATTCTGGAAAACCTCGGCACCGCGCCGACCAATCGCTGGGGCTTTGGCCCGCTGCTTAGCTGGAGCGTGCCGTCCAACGGCGCCCGCGAGCGGATCCACCAGGCCGAAGCAATGAGCCAGGGCGCCCTGGCGCACTTCGACGGGGTGGTGCTCAACGCTCTCCGCGAAACCCAGACTGGCCTGGCCCAGTACAGCGCCCAGTTGCAACGCCGTGACGCCCTGGTCGAGGCCGAAGCCTCGGCGCAACTGGCGGCGGACCAGACCCACCGCTTCTTCCAGGCCGGCCGGGTGTCGTTTCTGGCCGACTTGCAGGCCACCCGGACCTACACCGACATGCGCGCGCAACTGGCGGCGGCCAACACCCAGGTCGCCATGAGCCAGATCGACCTGTTCCTGTCCCTGGGCGGCGGTTGGGAAAGCGGACGAACGCAAGGCTCCTCGGCCAGCAAACCCTGAGGCCATTGCTATGCTTTGATCTGTTGGACAGCGCCTTGCGCGAGACGCCCCCTCCAACGCTCTAGGCATGTGATGGTCATGGGGATTCCAATAATGAAAAACCCTTATGCTCCCGGCTTCTGGTGCCTGCTCTGTGCACTGGTGCTGCTCTCCGCAACGTACTTCTACGGCATCATGCTGGCCCACCAGATCGACATGGCCCTGGTATTTCTCGACAGTGCCAGCGCGTTGATCGCGGTGCTGGCCATCGGGGTCGTGGCCTGGGCCTCGTTCCAGGGCAACAAACTGAAAAAACGCCAGCTCGACCAGAGCAAGACCCTGGTGGCCATTTGGGACACCAAAGTGGCCCTGCGACGGGTCGAGACGGTCTTTGATCGCTACTTCTGGGGCAGCTACTGGCAACCCGGGCGAACCTTCGCCGAAGTGATGGGCGAACTGACCGGCACCCCGCTGGAAAAGAGCCTGGAGGCCTTGAAGCGCCAGTGCATCCTGCTCGACCAGCAAGCCTCGGATGGGCGTCACTGGCTGAACAATGCCCGGGAGCTGTCCGACGTCGCTACGGCCATGGCCCGCGAACGCTATCAACTGGACTTTTGTGACCCGCGCGCCCAGTTGCCGGGCGGCGCGGTCATCGACCGAGACTTTGAAGTGCTGGTCTACACCTGGACCGCGCGCCTGAAGAGCTTTGACCACCAGCTCGACGCCCTGGAACTGGAATTCAGCTGATTGCGCTTCATCCCGCTCCTCGGTCCACTCTGCCCAGGCATTGGCCGGCCGCGATGGCGCTCGTGAGAGCACCATCGCGGGCGGCCAACGCTTGTCTGCCTGCTCCCTCTCAGCCATTCAGAACTGTGCCGGGGGCCTTCGCCAATGGTAGGCTTCGCCGGTTTACGCGGAGTCGAGCCGCAACCCGTCATGGGTTCAGGGAAGACCAGCACACCTTCAAACAACGGATATTGATCGGGTCAAACATGAATAAATCAGCAGGCGTACTGTTAGGAATCGTCGTCGCGGTCGGGGCAATCAGTGTCGGCGGTGCCTGGTACACCGGAACCCAGCTGGAAGGGGTCCTGAAAAACCAGATCGTCGAAAGCAACAAAGAGATGCAATCGTCGCTGATCGGCTACGACCTCACCGCCTCCCTGGAACTGGTGTCGCTGGAGCGTGGCTTGCTCAGCAGTACTGCCCACTACCGCCTCAAGGCCCAGGGCGAAATGGTCCACGGCGACGCCGAGTTCCTGATCGTCGACCACATCCAGCACGGCCCGCTGCCGTTTTCGCGCCTGATCCGCCTGAAGTGGCTGCCGGTCATGGCCACCAGCAACTACCAGCTGGAAAAAAGCCCGTCCACCGAGAAGTGGTTCGCTGCCACCAAGGACCTGCCGCCGCTCAAGGGCGCCGTCAACGTCGGTTATGACCTCTCTGCCGACGGCAACATGGAGTTCGCCCCCGTGGACGTGGCGATGGACGCCAACTCCAACCTGAAGTTCTCCGGCATGAACCTCAACTTCGTCACCTCCGACGAGCGCAAGAAGGCCAAGGTCGACGGTTACATGGACAGCCTCAAGCTGTCGGTCACCGCCGCCGACAAGCCGCCGGTGCTGGTTGAACTCAACGGCCTGACCGTGGCGAGCAACCTGGAAAAAAGCAGCTTCGGCTACTACCTGGGCCAGAACACCCTGGAGTTGAGTTCGACCAAGGCCACCTTCGGCGATAAGCAGTCGGTGCTGACCCTGAAGAACTTCGAACAGAAGACCTCCACCCAGGAAACCGGCGCTACTCTGGGCGGTCGTGCCGACTATAAAGTCGGTGAAATCGCCCTGGACGGCAAAGTCATCGGCGCCGCTGAAATGCTCTGGAGCTTCAAGAACTTCGACACCCAGGGCAGCCTGGAGCTGGTGCAGATCTACCAGAACCTGTTGCAGCCTTACCAGAAGGCCGCCACCGAAGCGGCAGCCCAGGGTGAAGAGGCGCCGCAGCTGAAGATCAGCGAAGCCGACGAAGCCAAGGTACGCGCTGCGGTGAACAAGGTTCTGGAAGCCAAGCCGCAGGTCGCCCTGGAAAGCCTGGCCCTGAAGAACGGCAGCGGTGAAAGCCGTGTAAGCCTGGTCATCGACTTGGCCAAGCCGCAGTCCCTGGACCTGCCGACGCCGCTCCTGGCCCAGCAAGCGATCAGCCAGCTGGACGCCAAAGTGATCCTGTCCAAGCCGATGGTTGCCGACTTCGGCGCGCTGCAGGCGCAACAAGACGGTGTGACCGACGCCAAGGCCGCTGCCGACCAAGGCACCATGGCGGCGGAAATGCTCAGCAGCATGGCCCTGGGCACCGAGCTGGCCAAACTGGAAGGCAATGACATCGTCTCCAAGCTGCACTACGCCGCGGGTCAGGTGGAGTTCAATGGCCAGAAGATGACGCTGGAGCAGTTCGTCGGCTTCGTCATGAGCAAAGTGGGTGGCGCCGGCGGCTTGCGTTAAGCCCCGACCCTCATCCCCGGCACGTCAACGCCCGGCCTGCGCTTTCCCGCGCAGGCCGGGCGTTTTGTTTGGCGCGCCCGGCGCCGCGAATCTGAAGAAATATTGCATTCCCCTCGTCTGCCCCTCCTTGCGTGGAAGAATCCGCGTCGTACTGCCGTGCCGGACTGCATGACCCCGGCTAGCCACGTAAGGATGCTGACGCGATGCCGAGAATTGCCCACCCCGTTCGCCACTTTGGGTTGCGACCTCTGGTCCGTCTGGCCTTATGCGGCCCGCTGCTCTGGTCCACCCTGGCCCTGGCCGACGCGACCTACGACGCACTGATTCATCAAGCCCGCTCGGGGACTACAGGGCCGGCTCTGAATTACCTGCGGCAAGTGCCGGACGCGAAACTGAGCAACGGCCTGGTCAGCGACCACCTGCAAATTGCTGCTTGGGCCGGCCTTGATGCCGAAGTGGTCGCGGTCTATGAAACCCAGGCTCGCCAACGGCCGTTGCCGGTCCAGGCCCTGAGCGCCACCGCCCGGGCCTATCGCAACCTCAAGCGCTGGGACGACGCCAGCCGCCTGTATCGCCAAGCCCTGGCCCAGGCGCCTGGCAACGCCGATCTGCAACTGGGCCTGGCACTGACCCAGGCCGATGCCGGCCAGCCCGCCGAAGCGGTGGCCCGGGCTCGGGCCCTGGTGGCGGCGCAACCCGACGATCCTTCGCGCCGGCTGGCCCTGGGCTATGCCTTGACCCGTGCCGGGGCGACCTACGACGCGCTGTTCGAGTTCGACCAAGGGTTTGTCCGCGCCGGCCAGCGCGCCGAAGTGGCTCGGGAATACCTGTTCGCCCTGCAGCGGGCACGTCTGCCGGAGCCGGCCCTGCGTCTGGCCCGGCAACGCCCGGGGCTGATCGAGCCGCTGGCCGTGGGGCGCCTGGAAGGCGACCTGGCCGCCGAGCGCGTGCGCCTGGCGGAATTGCCGACGCGCAGCGAACGGGAGCGTTACGTGATTGCCGACCGTGCCCTGGCCGACTACGACCGTTTGCTGGCCCGTTGGGGCGACGACCCCAGCGCCACTGCTGAGTGCGTTCGCTGGCGCATCGATCGCCTCGGCGCCCTCAAGGCCCGGGCGCGCAGCGCCGAGGTCATCAGCCAGTACCAGGCGCTGCGCACGGCGGGTGTCAGCCTGCCGACCTATGCCCTGCGCTGGGTGGCTTCGGCCTACCTCGACCAGCGCCAGCCAGACGTCGCAGCCAAGCTGTATCGCCAGGTACTGGCTGCCGCCGATGCCGACCCAAGCGACCGGGTCGAGGACAGCACGGCGCTGTATTACGCGCTGCTGGAAAACCAGCAGCCGGAGGAGGCGCTGCAGGTGGCCAACACCTTGGCCCAGAGCCAGAACCCACGGGTCGAACTCAAGGGTCTGGCGGTTGGCAACCCCAACGACGAATGGATGGACAGCCAACTGCTGGCGGCCCAGGCCGGTGTCTACGGGGCCGATCTGTCGGGCAGCCAGCAGCGCCTGGAAAGCCTGGTCAACAAGGCCCCGGGCAACCTCGGCCTGCGCCTGGCCCAAGCCGACCTGTACCTGGCCCGGGACTGGCCACGGCGCAGTGAAAACCTGCTCAAGGAAAGTGAAAGCCTCGCCCCCCGCGACATCGGCCTGGAAATGGCCCAGGCCCACACCGCCCAGGACCTGCAGGAATGGCGACAGCTCGATGCCCTGACTGACGATGTGTTGGCGCGCCACCCCGACAATCGCCAGGTGCAGCGTCTGGCCCGTCAGCGCCAGGTGCACGACATGGCCGAGTTGCGGCTGACCACCGACACCGGCAAGAGCTTCGGCGGCAGTGAGGGGGGGGCGGGTGCAGTTTCCGGCAGCCGCGACCTGGGGATCGAAGCCCTGCTCTACAGTCCGCCCATCGCTGAAGACTGGCGTCTGTTTGGCGGTGCTGGCTACGCCACTGGCGATTTTGCCGAAGGCACCGGCCATCACCGCTGGCAGCGCCTGGGGGTGGAGCATCGCAGCCGCGACATGACCCTGGAGGCAGAAGTTTCCCGTCATGCCTACGGGGTGGCCGACAAGCTTGGCGCCCGGTTGTCCCTGGCCCGAGACATCGACGATCACTGGCAATACGGTGCGAGCCTTGAGCACCTTTCGGCCAACACCCCGTTGCGGGCCCTCAACAGTGACATCACCGCCAACGGCGGCAGCGGCTTTATCCGCTGGCGGGCCCATGAAGCCCGCGAGTGGAAGCTGGCCCTCAGCCCGTCCCGCTTCAGCGATGGCAACCGCCGCCTGGAAGCCTTGCTCAGTGGCCGCGAAGGCGTCTACCGCTCGCCGTCGGTGCAGGTGGACTTGGGCCTGGAAGTCGCCGCCAGCCGCAACAGCCTCGACAACACGCCGTACTTCAACCCCCGCTCGGACTTCAGCGTGCTGCCCACGGTGAGCATCAACCACCTGCTGTACCAGCACTACGAAACCGCCTGGAGCCAGCAATTCCAGGTGGGTGCCGGGACCTACAGTCAGCGCGACTACGGCACCGGCGCGGTGGGGCTGCTCAGTTACGGCCAGCGCCTGCTGTGGAACGACGTGTTTGAAGCCGGCGCCGTCCTCAGCCTGCTCAACCGGCCCTACGACGGCGACCGGGAAACCGACCTGCGCCTGGCCCTCGACCTTACCTATCGTTTCTAAGAAGAGTCTGCCGATGCCTTCGATCACCCGTTGCCTCCTGCTGCTGGGCGCCCTGGTCCTCAGTGCCTGCGCCCAGCCCGCCGCGGACTTCGTGCCGCCGGCCCAGCGCCCGTTGCCCGACAGCGAAGCGCCCTGGCCGAAAAACCAGGTGCTGGGCATTGCCTACCACGACGTCGAGGACCGCGACCCGGACCAGGCGGTGGTGGCGGTGCGCACCGAGCGGCTGACCCAGCAACTGGCCTGGCTGCGGGAGAACGGCTACCAGGCGGTGTCGGTGGACCAGATCCTCCGCGCCCGCCAGGGTGGCCCGGAACTGCCGGCCAAGGCCGTGCTGCTGAGTTTCGACGACGGTTACGCGAGCTTTTACACCCGGGTAATGCCACTGCTGCGCAGCTACCAGTGGCCGGCGCTGCTGGCACCCGTCGGCGCCTGGGTCGATACCCCGGCCGGGCAAGCGGTGGACTTTGCCGGCGAGCGGCGCCCCCGCGAGCAGTTCCTGACCTGGGATCAGGTGCGCGAGGTGGCCGCTTCCGGCCTGGTGGAAATCGCCGCCCACACCGACGCCAGCCACCAGGGCGTGCTGGCCAACCCCCAAGGCAACCTGCAACCGGCGGCCGCTACCCGACGCTATAACCCCCAAAGCGGGCGCTATGAAAGCGAGGCCGAGTTCCAGGCCCGGCTGCGCAGCGATGTGGCGCGCATCTCGGAAAAAATCCGCGTCGCCACCGGCCACGCGCCCCGGGTCTGGGTCTGGCCCTATGGCGCCGCCGACGGCACCGCGCTGCGGGTGGTCGGCGAGCAGGGCTACCAGATGGCCCTGACCCTCGACGACGGCCTCGATACCCTGGATAACCTGATGAGCAGCCCGCGCTTCCTGGTGGCCTCGGACCCGGACGGCCAGCGCTTCGCCAACAGCATCGTCGGCGTGCAGAGCCAGGGGCCGTTGCGGGTGGCCCACGTCGACCTGGACAACGTCTACGACCCGGACCCGGCCCAGCAGGAAATCAACCTGGGCAAGCTGGTACAGCGCATGGCCGACCTGGGGGTCAATACGGTGTTCCTGCAAGCCTTCGCCGACCCCCTGGGCGACGGCCTGACGCGTGAGTTGTATTTCCCCAACCGCCATTTGCCGATGCGCGCCGACCTGTTCGATCGGGTCGCCTGGCAGTTGCGCACCCGGGCCAACGTCAAGGTCTATGCCTGGATGCCGGTGCTCAGCTTCGCCCTGGATGGGGCGTTGCCCCGGGTTACTCGCTGGGACCCGGCCACCGGCCGCAGCGCTGTGGACCCCGATCAATACCCGCGCCTGTCGCCGTTCGACCCCGAGGTGCGGCGCCTTGTTGGTGAGATCTACCAGGACCTGGCGCGGCTGACTTCGGTGGACGGCATCCTCTATCACGACGATGCGCTGCTCTCGGATTTCGAAGACGCCAGCCCCGGTGCCCTGCGCAGCTACGCCGCCAATGGCCTGCCGGATTCCCTGGCCGCCTTGCGCGGCGACCCGGCCACCCTGCAACGCTGGACCCGCTTCAAGAGCCGCTACCTGATCGCCTTCACCGACGAGTTGACGGCCAAGGTCCGGGCCATTCGCGGGCCCCAGGTGCGCACCGCACGCAACCTGTTCGCCGAGCCGATTCTCAACCCCGAAAGCGAAACCTGGTTTGCCCAGAACCTCGACGATTTTCTCGCCAGCTACGACTGGACCGCGCCCATGGCCATGCCCCTGATGGAAGGCCAGAGCCTGGAGCAATCCGGCCCCTGGCTGGAGGCCCTGGTGCAGCGCATCAAGGCGCGACCCGGGGCCCTCAAGCGCACGGTGTTCGAACTCCAGGCCCGGGACTGGCGGCCACGGCCGGCGGTGGACCTGCCGGCCGCGCAACTGGCCGACTGGCTGGGCCGGCTCAAGCGCCAGGGCGCCGTGCACCTGGGCTACTACCCGGACAACTTTCTCGACGCCTCGCCGAACCTGGAAACCCTGCGGCCCGCCCTCTCCAATAAATGGAACCCTTGAATCATGATGGATCGACTGTTAGCCCTGTGCGTGCTGGCGCTTGTCCTGGGTGTGCCCCTGGGCCTGATCTTCCTGGCCACCGGCCAGTTCCTGATGGACTTCGTGTTCTTCTACCCGCTGTTCATGTCTGGCTTGTGGATCGCCGGCGGCCTGTACTTCTGGCTGCACTGGGAGCGCCACTGGCCCTGGCACGCCGACACCCTGCCGCCGGCCCTGGTCGGTGAGCCGCTGATCAGCATCCTGGTGCCCTGCTACAACGAGGGCGACAACGCGGCCGACACCCTGCACGCGGCCTTGGCTCAGCAGTACCCGAACATTGAAGTCATCGCCATCAACGACGGCTCCAAGGACAACACCGGCGAGGTCCTCGATGCCCTGGCCGCAGAAGACCCGCGCCTGCGGGTGGTGCACCTGGCAGAGAACCAGGGCAAGGCCGTGGCCCTGCGTATGGGCGCGGTGGCGGCGCGCAGTGAGTACTTGGTGTGCATCGACGGCGATGCGCTGCTGGCGCCAAACACCGCGGCCTACCTGGTGGCGCCGATGCTGCACAACAGCCGCCTCGGTGCGGTGACCGGCAACCCACGGATTCGCACGCGTTCAACCCTGGTGGGGCGGGTCCAGGTCGGCGAGTTTTCCTCGATCATCGGCCTGATCAAGCGCACCCAGCGCGTATTCGGCAAGGTTTTCACGGTGTCTGGGGTGGTGGTCGCCTTCCGCCGTTCGGCCCTGCACCGGGTGGGCTACTGGAGCCCGGACATGATCACCGAAGACATCGACATCAGTTGGAAGCTGCAACTGGACCACTGGAGCATTTTCTACGAGCCCCGGGCGCTGTGCTGGATCTTGATGCCGGAAACCCTGCGCGGCCTGTGGAAGCAGCGTCTGCGCTGGGCCCAGGGCGGCGCCGAAGTGCTGCTCAAGAACATTCGCGGCATCTGGCAATGGCGTCACCGCTACCTGTGGGTGCTGCTCTTCGATTACTGCCTGTCCACCGGCTGGGCGTTCACTTTCCTGCTGTCGATCCTGTTCTGGGCCCTGGGCAAATTCATCGTCATGCCCGAGGCCATCGCGGTGCAGCACATCCTGCCACCGGCCTTTACCGGGCTGGTGCTGGCGATGGTCTGCCTGCTGCAGTTCGCCATCAGCCTGCTGATTGACCGGCGCTATGAAAAAGATTTGTGGAAAACCCTGTTCTGGGTGGTCTGGTACCCGCTGGTGTTCTGGCTGGTGAGCCTGTTCACCACCCTGGTCAGCTTTCCCAAGGTGCTGTTCGGCCAGCATCAGAAACGCGCGCGCTGGGTCAGCCCGGATCGCGGCATCAAACCCCTGGATGAGCCTGAGGAGATCAACGGATGAGAATCATCAGAACCCGACAACGCCCGGTCCTGCTGTGGGTGGATACGGCCCTGACCCTGCTGGCCTGGATCGGCTTGCTGTACTTGCTGGCACGGGGCTTGTGGCCTCTGCTGCAAAGCCACGGCGGGCCGCGCCTGGAGATTGGCCTGCTGAACGCCCTGACCACCCTGCAAATCTACTTTTGGGTGGCGGTGTTCAACGCTGCAGTGCTGATCGGCTGGGCCCGGTATCGGCAGTTCAAGGCGCGCAGCTACCCGCCCCGCCAGCCCGCCCCGGTGGTGGATGACCGACGCCTGAGTGAGAGCTTCAGCCTTAGCGCGGACAATTTTTCGCGCATGCGCCGCCTAGGCACCCTGATCGTGCACAACGATGATGAAGGTGGAATCACCCATGTCAGTACGCCGCTGCTGATGCGCATGCGCCCGGAAGAACGCTGGCCTGTTGCGCAGTCGGCCACCCGGCATCTGGCCCCTGGAAGTTGAGTGAAAGAAGTGGGTGTTGTGTCTTTGGTCAGCCCCTAGTTAGTGGCGATGAGCCTGTATGAAAGTTATACCGCTTGTCGGTTTTATTGCGCTATCAAAGACAGTTATATCGGGTGTTGATTAACGGGTATTACTGGCTGCTAACGATTAAGCAGTGTTCAAGTCAAGTGCCGTCAACGAGCGCTTAGCTTCTTATTTTTAACCATTTGGCCCAGTGAATACTGGGCTTTTTGTTTGCTTGAATGCTGTTTTTCAAGTGCGTTTGATTGTTGATAAATGTGACTTGAGTCCACTTTTCGGATAAAGCGTCATCCCCTCCAGGAATTTTATTAAAGGTTGCCAGTCGAACTTGCCTCCTCGCCAGAAACCGCCTAGTGCGAACTCTGGGGTTTCTTGAAGTGTGGTTGATAGTTGGGTGATATCAATTCAATGGCTAATTAAGATCATTCGCCATTAGTTGCCATCATCTGCTGTTTCGAAGGATCGAACATGGATTTACTTATCCAAGGCAAGCGGTTTTTTGCCCCTGTGTTGTGCAGCCTGTTGGGCCTCGGCCTGTTCAGCCCGGCGTTCGCCGCTACACCCAATCCAGGTGACCAGGACCTGATCCGCGACCGACAGAATCGCCTGCTCGAAGAGCAGCGTCGGCGCCTTGAAGAGCTCAAGGAGCTGCCGGGTAACAGTGCCACGCCGGCCACGCCTGCTGCGCCGGTGGATGTGCGTTGTTTCCCCATTACCGACATCGAACTCAAGGGTGCCGACTCGCTGTCCGCCACCGAGCGCGAGGCTCTGGTCAAACCCTACAGCCACCAGTGCCTGGGGGTGCCCCAGCTCAACCAACTGCTCAAGGCCGTCACCGATCACTACCTCGCCAAGGGTCTGGTCACCAGCCGCGCCTACCTGCCGCAGCAGGACCTGAGCAGCGGCCACCTGCAGGTGCTGGTGGTCGAAGGCACCCTCGAAGGCCTCAAGGGCGCCGAGGGCAGCGGGCTTTCGGCGCGTGAGCTGAACATGGCGTTCCCCGGCACGCCCGGGAGCCTGCTCAACCTGCGGGAAATCGAACAACTGGTGGACCAGCTCAACCGTCTGCCCTCCAACCGTGCGCAAATGGAGCTGACCCCGGGCCAGGCCGTGGGGGGCAGTGAAGTGCTGGTTAGGAACACCCCGGACAAGCCATGGCGCGCCAGGCTGTCGCGCAGCAATGACGGCCAGAAGGCCACCGGCGAGCAGCAGTGGGGCGCCTCCCTGGAGTGGGATAGCCCCCTGGGCCTGGCGGACATGCTGGTGCTGCGCGGCAGCCACGACGCGGTCAGCGATCACCAGAAAACCTCCCGCAGCTCGATGCTTTATTACAACCTGCCGGTGGGCTGGTGGAATTTCAGCTACAGCTTCAACCAGAACGAATACCGCTACCCGCTGGCGTTCGATGGCTTGAGTTTCAAGCAGAGCGGCGACAGCCAGCTGCACCAACTGCGCGCCGAGCGGGTGATCCACCGCGATGCGGTGAGCAAGACCTCCCTGAGCGTCGGCACCAGCTACCTGCGCACCAACAACTACTTCGAAGACATCAAGCTCGACAGCAGCAACCGCCTGAGCGAAGCCCAATTCGGCATCAACCATGGCCGGCGGATCGGCAGCGCCTTCGTCAACCTCGACCTGGGCATGCAGAACGGCATTGGCGCCTTCGATGCCCAGGCCGAAAACCAGCAGCGCGACCCCTCCGGCAACCTCACGCCCAAGGCTCGCTATCGCAAGTACAGCGCCACCGCCAGCTACCTGCAGCCGTTCACGGTGGCGGGGGAGTCCCTGGTGTTCAGCAGCCTGGTGACCGGCCAGCGCAGTGAAGATGTGCTGTTCAGCAACCAGCGCATGAGCCTGGGCGGGCAGGCCTCGATCCGCGGCTACAAGGACCAGACCCTGTCCGGCGACAGCGGCTACTACTGGCGCAACGACCTGCGCTGGAGCCGCCCGGTGACCTGGGACTGGCTGCGCCCAGTGTTCAACCAGTACGGCACGGGCCTGGGCTATGACCTGGGGGCGATCCGCAACGACCGTTACAACGAAGAACAGCACGGCCGGGTGTCGAGCAACTCCCTGGAGCTGTTCGCCAGCGGCCCCAATGTGGCGGCCAGCGTGACCTTCGCCCACTCCCTCGAGCGGCCAGATGCCCTGAGCGAGCGCGAAGCGCCGATCTACTTCCGCCTGGACCTGTTCCTCTAACTTTCGCTCTTTCGAGGCCCTCGACATGGATGTTCGCCAACTTGCCTTCCTGGCTCGCCAGCCCTCCGCGACCCTGCAACCGCGCCGCTCGTTCTGGGGTTTGCCCAAGCGCGGGCTGGCGTTTTTGCTGGCCAACGTCATGTTCTGGCAGCCGCTGTGGGCGATGGCGGACGGCATCGTGGTCAACGGCAGCGCCACCAGCGTCGGCCAGGCGGGCAACGGCGTACCGGTGATCAACATCGCCAAGCCCAACGCCACGGGCCTGTCCCACAACAAGTTCAGCGACTACAACGTCGGCCAGCAGGGGGTCATCCTCAACAACAGCACCAGCAAGGTGCAGAAAACCCAGCTCGGCGGCTACATCACCGGCAACGGCAACCTGCAGGGCAAGGCGGCCAAGGTCATCCTCAACGAGTCAACGGCGGCAGCCCACGCCAGCACTCAAGGGCTACACCGAAGGGTGCCGGCAAATCGGCCCATGTGATCTCTCCAACCCCCACGGCATCACGTGCGACGGCTGCGGCTTTATCAACACGCCCAAGGCCACCCTGACCACTGGGCGGCCGCTGATCGACACCAAGGGCCAGCTGAAAAGCTACGACGTCGACGGCGCGCAG
>NZ_JALQCX010000015.1:0-154421 GCF_023241665.1 Pseudomonas morbosilactucae
TTTTTGCTCCTCAGGCCCCTTCCCTGCCGGCCGAAGTGAGGGAACCCCGAGCCCCAGCGAGGTGCCCATGGAGGGGCAAGCGTTTTTGCTTGCTTTTTGCTGGGCCGGCACTCCGACGTTTGAAAAAAGTGAGTCGCCGTAAGGGCGAAACCCTCAGCGGCCGTGACCGCAGCAACGGATATACCCCCTCCCCTCACCACAAAAAGCCCCCGGCATCCCCCGCCACTACCGGGAAACACCTTCAGCCAACCACTCAGGAAAGTCCCGCATACCGTGCAAAACGCGCCATACGTCGATGTGGTCATCGCGTTCAACGTAGAACACTAGGTAGGGGTAGCGCTTCAGTGGCCAGCAAAGCAGCCCCGGCAGGTCCAGCTCGTGGGCGTAGCGAGGCATACCAAAGGTCGGATGGCGGCCGATGTGGGCATAGGCCTTTTCCAGAGCATCGATAAAACCGAGCGCCGCCCGCTTGGCCTGTTCGTCAAGGTATGTAGTTGATGGCGCCTTCCACGTCCTGGCTGGCAAGGGCGCGCGGAATGACCGGCTTGGCTTTCATCCTCGCGCCTTGCGAACCCTGGCACGCAGGGATTCGAAATAGTCACCCTCCACAGCAGTGCCCGGCGCCGATTGAGCACCCGCCAACAACAGGCCACGAAGATGTTGCCGATCCTGATCCTTGCGAATCAGCTCACGCACATATTCACTGCTGGTGCTGTAGCCGCGCTGGCTGACTTGATCATCGACAAAGGACTTGAGAGCATCCGGCAGGGAGATGTTCATGGTGCTCATGGCTTTGTCCACTTTTGACAAAATTTGCCAAACTATACCCCCCTCACCCCGCCACTCGCACCACCCCCATATCAATCCCCAGGTGCACCAGCTCGGCATGGGAGCTGACCTGCAACTTGCTCTTCAACAAGGTCAAATAGTTCGACACGGTCTTGCCGCTGATGCACAGCTGTTCGGCAATCAATCGGGCGGGCGTGCCTTTGGCCAGCATCACGAAGATCTCCAGTTCCCGCTGGGTCATGCTTTGCAAGCGCGGGTCGCTGGCGTTGCGTTGCGGGGCACAGGCCAGCTGCGTTGCCAGGGGCTGTTCGATGTAGGCGTGCCCCGCGAGAATCCGCCGCACCGCCTCGATCAGTACTTCCGGCGCCGAGTTTTTGGTCAGGTAGCCCGAAGCCCCCGCGTCCAGCGCCTGGCGCACCAGGGGCAGCTCATCGTGCATGCTGAAAAACAGCACCCGCAGCTGCGGTAAACGCTGGCGCAAGCGTCGAGTGGTCTCCAGGCCGCTGATGCCCGGCAGGCCAAAATCCATGATCACCAGGTTCGGCACTTCCTCTTGCACCCGGGTCAGGGCCTCTTCACCGGTGGCCGCCTCGCGAACCTGGATCGCCGGCAGCAAGGCCCGCAACAGGCTGGCATAGCCCTGACGCACCACCGCATGGTCATCCACCAACAAAATATTCATCACGCCTCCAAAGGAATGCTCAAGGCCAGGGCCCAGCCGGCGCCGGGGCGGCTGATGATGCGCAACTCACCCCCCAGGCTGCGGGCCCGCTCAAACATCGAATACAAGCCCACCCCCGGCCGCTGGGGCTGTGGCGCGCCGCGGCCGTTGTCACGAATCAGCAGGCGCAAGCGCCCGGCATTGTGTTGCAGGCGCACCCGCACCTGGCTGGCGCCGGCGTGCCGGGCGACGTTGGTCAGGGCTTCCTGCAACAGGCGGTAGAGGTGGGTCTTGCTGGCGCCAGGCAGGGTCGGCAGGTGCTGGCCCACTTGCAACCGGCAGGCAATGCCCTGGCTGCCTTGCCACTGACTGACCAGCAACCCCAGGGCTTCGGGCAGCGGCAGGTGTTGCAGCACCACCGGGTACAGGTCGTGGACCAGGGCCCGGAAGCCTTGCTGCAGGTGTTCGCAATTGAGTTCCAGGGCCTGGACGGTCTGCGCCACCACCGTCGGCTGGTCGGCCGCGACCCGCAGCAGGCACGCCTGGGCACGGATGCCCGCCAGGTATTGGCCGAGGTCGTCGTGCAGGGTCTGGGCCAGGTGGGTACGCTCCTGTTCCTGCACCGCCAGCAGGGTCTGGGTCAGTTGGGCATTGTCGGCGCGGGTCTGTTCCAGGGTGGTGGTCATGCGGTTGAAGTGTTCGGCCAGTTGCCGCGCTTCCGGCAGGCCAGCGGCCCGCAGGCGCACCGCCAACTGGCCGCCGGACACCTGGCGCAAGGCCTGGAGCAGCTCCGCCAGCAGCCCCATGCCGCGCCCCACGGCCCAGCGGATGGTCAACAGGCTCAGCAACAGGGCCAGCCCGCACAGGCTCAGCAACTGTTGCAGGGAATCCCAGACTTCATCGATCTCGTCACCCGGGTCGACGGCGATCAGCACCCGCCGGCCGTCCTTCAGGTCGAGGACACGGGCGCTGTGCCGGCTGTCGCTGAACAGCTGGCGGCCGAGCCAGGCATCCAGGCCTTCCTCCGGAGCCAGGATCATCTGCTGCCCCGGCTGCAGCCAGTGCACCCGCACATGGCGCAGGCTTTGGGTCAGGTGCGGTTGCAGGCTGGCGGGGTCGCGCTCGGCGGTCTCGCTGAGGTACTGCACCACGGCCTCGGCCGATTGCAGTTCGCGCTCCACGTCGGCCACCGCCTGGTGCAGCAGCAAACCGGTGCAGGCCAGGGTCACCAAGGCAAAGAACGCCGTTACCCAGAGGTTGATCCGCCACAGCGCCGACATGCCTAGCGCACCGGAACCAGCGGCAGGTTCGACGGCTGCGCTGGGCGTGGCGGCTGCTGGCGGTCGACACCGATCAGGCTGAGGATCAACAGCAACGGCAAGAGCAGGGTTTTCAGAATGCGCATGGTCCGTCCTCGCTGTGGATGATGGCTGTCGAAACCCATGCTAAAACCGCACCGCCCGGGGCGGGCTACTACCTTGGTACTGGCCGGGCGCTACTTTCTGCATATTCCCCCGACCCGGCGCGGTTCCTATGCTGGCGCTACCTGCAGTGGAGTGCCCCATGCGCCAGCTCGCCCCTTACGCCCTGTTCTACCTGCTGGCGATTGCCAGCGCCGCGTTACTGGCCACCCAGAGCCAGGCCGACGAGGGCCCGTTGCAGATTCGCATCGGCTACCTGGGCTACCGCCCGGACCCGGGGCCGCTGCTGTCCAATGTCATCGCCGAGCCCGCCGACGCCGGGCTGCGGGGTGCCGAACTGGCGATCATCGACAGCAACAGCACCGGGCGTTTTCTCAAGCACGACTACCAACTGAGCAGCGCCAGCGTCGACAGCCCCGAAGCCCTGCTGCAAGCCGCCCAGGCCCAGCACGCCCAGGGCTTGCGACTGTTTGTGGTGAACGCCCCGGGCGCCAGCCTGCGCCAACTCAGCGCGGCCCTGCCCGACAGCCTGCTGTTCAATGCCGGCAGCGCCGACGACGCCCTGCGCAGCACCCAATGCCTGCCCAACGTGCTGCACAGCCTGCCCAGCCGCGCCATGCTCGCCGACGCCTTGGTGCAATTCATGGTGCTGCGCAAATGGTCGCGCGCACTGCTGATCGTCGGCCAGACGCCAGAGGACGAGGCCTACGCCGCCGCCCTGCGCCGGGCGATGAAACGCTTCGGCATGAAAATCGTCGCGGAAAAACCCTGGAGCTTCGACAACGACCAACGCCGCAGCGCCCAGGCCGACATGCCGCTGTTCACCCAGACCGCCGAGTACGACGTGGTGCTGGTGGCCGACGAGCGCGGCGACTTCGGCGAGTACGTGCCCTACCAGACCTGGTACCCACGCCCCGTGGCCGGCACCCAGGGCCTGATCGCCACCGGCTGGCACAAGACCGTGGAAACCTTCGGCGCCGCGCAATTGCAAAAACGCTTTGAAGCCCTGGCCGGACGCTGGATGAATGACCGCGACTTCGCCGCCTGGATGGCGGTGCGCAGTGTCGCCAGCGCCGTGGGCAAGCTGCGCCAGACCGAACCCCGGGCCCTGCAACAACTGCTGCTCAGCGACCAGATGCCCCTGGACGGTTTCAAGGGCCGCAAGCTCAGCTACCGGCCCTGGAATGGCGAACTGCGCCAGCCCATCCCGCTGGTGCAGCCGCGGGCGCTGGTCAGCACGTCGCCCCAGGAAGGCTTCCTGCACCCGTTCAATGAAATGGACAGCCTGGGCTACGACCAGCCCGAGGTGACCTGCCGCTACCCCTGATCCCCCCACAACAAAAACAAGGAATCCACCATGCGCCGCACCCTGCTTTCATGCGCCCTGCTGCTTGCCGCCGGGCACGCCGCGGCCAGCACCGCCTGGGTCTCCAACGAGAAGGACAACAGCCTGAGTCTGATCGACATGCAGACCCTGACCGTCACCGAGACCCTGCCCGTGGGCCAGCGCCCGCGCGGGCTGCTGCTGTCCCATGACAACAAGCTGCTGTACATCTGCGCCAGCGACTCGGACCGGGTCCAGGTGATGGACGTGGCCACCCGCAAGATCATCAAGGAACTGCCCTCCGGCAAAGACCCCGAGCAGTTCGCCCTGCACCCCAATAACCGCTGGCTCTACGTGTCCAACGAGGACGATGCGCTGGTCACGGTGATCGACACCGAGACCTCCAAGGTCCTGGGGCAGATCAACGTTGGGGTCGAGCCCGAAGGCATGGCGGTCAGCCCCGACGGCAAGTGGGCGGTGAACACCAGCGAAACCACCAACATGCTGCACTGGATCGACACCAGCACCCAGACCCTGGCCGACAGCACCCTGGTGGACCAGCGCCCGCGTTTTGTCGAGTTCAACCAGGACGGCTCGCGCCTCTGGGCCTCGGCGGAAATCGGCGGCACGGTGACCATTCTCGACGTGGCCACGCGCGGCATCCTCAAGACCCTGAACTTCAAGATCAAGGGCGTGCACCCGGACAAGGTGCAGCCGGTGGGCATCAAGCTCAGCGCCGACGGCAAGTACGCCTTTGTCGCCCTGGGCCCGGCCAACCACATCGCGGTGATCGACGCCCAGACCTTCGAAATCCTCGACTACCTGCTGGTGGGGCGGCGGGTCTGGCAACTGGCGTTCACCCCGGACCAGAGCCAGTTGCTGGCCACCAACGGGGTCAGCGGGGATGTCTCGGTGATCGACGTGAAGAGCCTCAAGGTCTTGAAGTCGATCAAGGTCGGGCGCTACCCCTGGGGCGTGGTGGTAACCCCATGAACGCCCTGGAGGTCAACGAGGTGAGCTTCGCCTACGGTCAGCGTGAAGCCCTGAAGCAGGTGAGTTTCAGCCTGGCGCCCGGGCGTTTTGCGGCGTTGCTGGGCCCCAACGGCGCCGGCAAGTCGACCCTGATCGCCCTGCTGACCCGGCTCTACAACCTGCAACACGGGCAGATCCTGGTGGGCGGCCGCTCCCTGAGCCAAGCGCCCGGCGCGGCCCTGCGCCAGCTCGGCGTGGTGTTCCAGCAAAGCACCCTGGACCTGGACCTGAGCATCGAGCAAAACCTGCACTACCACGCGGCGCTGCACGGCCTGTCACGGCGCGAGAGCCAGGCCCGGGTCGAGACCGAGCTGGCGCGCCAGGGCTTGACCGAGCGCCGCCGCGAGCGGGTACGCGCCCTCAACGGTGGCCATCGGCGGCGGGTGGAAATCGCCCGGGCCCTGCTGCATGAGCCGCGCCTGTTGCTGCTGGACGAAGCCAGCGTCGGCCTCGACCCGGCCAGCCGCCTGGCGCTCAACCAGCACCTGCGCAGCCTGTGCCGCGAGCAGGGCATCAGCGTGCTGTGGACCACGCACCTGCTGGATGAAGTGCAGCCGAGCGACGACCTGTTGATCCTCCACCAAGGGCGCCTGGTGGCCAGCGCGGAAGCGGCCGCCCTGAGCCTGGAACACGGCGGCGACCTGGACTCAGTCTTTGCCCGCCTGACCCGCCCAACCCCTTCTGGAGTCGCCCACCCATGAGCGCCTACTGGCATTGTTTCAGCGGCATCGTGCTGCGCGAATGGCTGCGCTTCGTGTTGCAGCGCACGCGCTTTCTCAGCGCCCTGGTGCGCCCACTGCTGTGGTTGCTGGTGTTCGCCGCCGGGTTTCGCGCGGCCCTGGGCATCGCCATCATCGAGCCCTACGACACCTACATCCCCTACGAGGTCTACATCATCCCCGGGCTGGCCTGCATGATCCTGCTGTTCAACGGCATGCAGGGCTCGCTGTCGATGGTCTATGACCGGGAAATGGGCAGCATGCGCGTGCTGCTCACCAGCCCCCTGCCCCGGGCCTTCCTGCTGGCCAGCAAGCTGTTAGCCACCTCGCTGATCTCGCTGTTGCAGGTGTATGCCTTCCTCGCCATTGCCTGGCTGTACGGCGTGCAACCGCCAGCCATGGGCCTGCTGGTGGCGTTGCCAGCGTTGTTGCTGGTGGCGCTGATGCTCAGTGCCCTGGGCCTGTTGTTGTCCAACGCCATTCGCCAGTTGGAGAACTTCGCCGGGGTGATGAATTTCGTGATCTTCCCGCTGTTCTTCCTGTCCTCGGCGCTGTACCCGCTGTGGAAGATGCTCGAAGCCAGCCAGTGGCTGTACTGGCTGTGCGCCCTCAACCCCTTTACCCACGCCGTGGAACTGGTGCGCTTTGCCCTGTACGAACGCTTCAACCCCTTGGCCCTGGCCGTGTGCCTGGGGCTGACCGTGCTGTTCTCGGTGCTCGCCGTGCTGACCTTCAACCCCCAGCACGCCGCCCTGCGCAAAAGCACCTGAGCCCGCGGCCCTCCAGCCCAGACCACCCGCGCCAGCCAGCCGGTGCCTACGACTTTGGTACTGCTTTTGCTGTCGATGGTCGCATTCACAAATGCCCCGTCCTGGCATGTAATGGGCCTATAACAAGAAGGATAAAAACCCTATGCCTCGCGCCTTGCGTTGCCTGCTGCGCCCTGCCCTCGCGGCCCTGTCCCTGAGCGTGCTGATGGGCCAGGCCCATGCCGAAACGCCGCTGTTTTCCAGCGACGGCTACCGCACCAGCCTCTATCGCAGCCCCACGCCGACCCAGGTGGACGGCGCGCGGATCATCGACACCCCAACCCTGCAACAGCTGCTGGAACAGAGTCCGCGCCCAGTGCTGATCGACGTCTATCGCCGACAATGGCTGCAAGACCGTTTCATCGAAGACGAACCCCACGCCAACCTCCCCGGCAGCCACTGGCTGGCCAATACCGGTGACGGCGAGTTGAGCGCTGCCTGGCAGGCTTATTTTGCCGACCACCTGCAACGTTTCAGCGCCGGCAACCGGGCCCAACCGTTGGTCTTTTATTGCCGCTCCGATTGCTGGTTGAGCTGGAACGCGGTAAAACGCGCCGCAGCCCTGGGCTATAACAACCTGTACTGGTATCGCGATGGCCTGGATGCCTGGCAAGCCGCGAACCTGCCGGTGCAGCCGGCCCAACCCGAACCCTTTCCCTGACCCCGGGAGCGGCTTGCCGTAACCCCGCCCCACTCACAATAACGAGGTGAAAGGCCATGTATAAAATTCTGATTGCCGACGATCACCCACTGTTTCGCGAAGCCATCCACAACGTCATCAGCGACGGCTTTGCCGGCAGCGAGGTCATGGAAACCGCCGACCTGGACAGCGCCCTGGCGCTGACCCAGGAGCACGACGACCTGGACCTGATCCTGCTGGACCTGAACATGCCTGGCATGCACGGCCTCAACGGCCTGATCACCCTGCGCAACGAAGCGCCGACCATTCCGGTGGTGATCGTCTCGGCCGAGCAGGACAAGCAGATCGTGCTACAGGCCATCACCTACGGCGCTGTGGGTTTTATCACCAAGTCTTCGCCGCGCTCGCAGATGACCGAGGCCATCGAGCAGATTCTCAATGGCAACGTCTACCTGCCGCCAGACATCATCCGCACCCAGAAAAACCTCACCGGCCGCCGCAACCACGAAGCCCCGAGCTTCCCGCCGGAACTGCTCCAGGCCCTGACCCGCAAGCAGTTGCTGGTGCTGGAACGGATGACCAAAGGCGAGTCGAACAAGCAGATCGCCTACACCCTGGACATCGCCGAAACCACGGTTAAGGCCCACGTCTCGGCGATCCTGCGCAAGCTCAATGTGCACAACCGAGTGCAAGCCATCCTCAGCGCCGGCGACATCGACTTCGGCGCCTACCTACGGCGCTGATCCACACGCCAATCCCCTCGGTTCCATCGCTGGCAAGCCAGCGCCCACACGGCTCTGCCATGGCAACAGCGGGACGCGGAGCGTCCCAAGAGGCATTCCCACGGGGACCGTGGGAACGAGGGGCGTCAGGCGCAGTGATCGTTCCCGCTGCCAGTGACGCTCTGCGTCACTCAAGGACCAGGGCGGGCCAGCAGGTGGCTCATGGCGGTCTTGAGTTTCATCGGGCGCACGGGTTTGTGCATCAGGGTGTGGCCCAGCAAGCGAATCTGCTGCTTGAGTTCGTTGCTGTAGTTGGCGGTGATCATCAAGGCCGGGATTGCCGCGCCGCGCCGGCCATTGATCCGCGCCACCGCGTCGACGCCATTGATGTCGTGATCCAGGTGATAGTCGGCAATCAACAGGTCAGCCTCGGCGTGGTAGTTGTCCACCTGGCGTGCCAGGTCGTCCTCGGACAACGCCGTGACCACCCGGCAACCCCAACCCTCTAGCAGGGTGCGCATGCCGGCGCAGATTGCCGCATCGTTATCCAGCACCCAGACCCGCGCCCCGCGCAGGCGCTCCAGCATCGGTTCACTCATGCTCAGGCTCGGCAGCGCCTTGGGCGCGGTGGCACTCAGGGGCACTTCCACGGCAAACATCGAACCCCGGCCCGGCCAGGAACGCACGCGAATCCGGTGCCCGAGAATCCGTGCGATTTTCTCCACAATCGCCAGCCCCAGGCCCAGGCCGCGATCCTGATCGGGGCGCTGCACGTCGCCACGCTTGAACTCCTGGAAGATCTCTTCCAGGCGGTTTTCCGCGATGCCCACGCCGCTGTCCCAGACCTCGATCGACAGCCGTTGACGATGGCGCCGACAGCCCAGCACCACGCGCCCGCCCGGGGTGTAGCGAATGGCGTTGCTCAGCAGGTTGCGCAGAATCCGCGCCAGCAACTGGATGTCGCTGCGCACCAGCGCCGAGCAGGCGACAAAGTGCAGTTCCAGCCCTTCGCTGCGGGCCACCTGGGCATATTCCGCCGCCAGGTTGTCCAGCAGTTCGCTCAGGGCAAACGGCGCGATATCGGCCTTGATCACCCCGGCATCCAGCTTGGAAATATCCACCAGGGTGCCCAGCAGGTTTTCCACATCTTCCAGGGAATTGCTGACATTGCGTACCAGCACCTGGCAGGCCTGGGGTTCGCGGCGTTCCAGCAGCGCACTGGTGAACAGCCGCGCCGCATTCAAGGGTTGCAGCAAGTCGTGGCTGACCGCTGCGAGGAACTTGGTTTTCGACAGGTTGGCCTGCTCGGCCTCCAGTTTGGCTTCCCGCAGCCGTGACTCGACCCGGCTGCGCTCATCGATTTCCAGGCGCAGTTGTCCGTTGAGGGTGGTCAGTTCGGCGGTGCGTTCGCGGACCCGCAGCTCCAGGTTCTGGTAGGCCTGATGCAGGGCCTCGGCGGTGCGCCGCCGCTCGGTGATGTCGCGAATCAACACAAAAATCCCCACCACTTCGCCACTGGCCAGGCGGTTGGGCACGTAAGAGCGCAGCATGTAGCGCTCCTGATTGTTGATGTTGGTTTCCGGGAACTCGAAGGTCACGCTCTCCCCCGCCAGGGCCCGAGCCACATAGGCTTCCAGGCGCTGGTAGTGCTGCTCGCTGTGCACCTCGCGCAGGCTCTGGCCGAGCATCACCCCACGGGGCCAGCAGTACCATTCCTCGTAGACCTTGTTGGTGAACTCGTAGACCAGGTCGGCATTCAAGTAAGCGATCAGCGCCGGCACATGGTCGGTGATCAGGCGGATCCAGCGCTCACTTTCGCTCAGGGCCTCGGCGTGCTGATAGCGCTCGGTGATGTCGGTGAAGGTGTTGACGAATCCGCCGGTGGGCAGCGGATGGGTGCGGATTTCCAGGACCCGGCCATCGTACAGGCGCTGCTCGCACTCGTGGATGATGCGCCCGTTGGCATCGCGGCTGGCCGGGGTCAGCAGGCTCAGCTCGCTGTCGCCGATGACCTCGGCGAAGGGTCGATGGGCCGCCACCGGGGCCAGGCCGCTGAGTTCCAGGAAGCGCCGGTTCCACAGCTCGAGGATGCCGTCGGCGTTGACCATGGCCACGCCCTGGGACAGGTTGTCCACGGCCCGTTGCAACAGGTGGGATTTCTGCGCCACCGCCTGCTCGCGGCGCATGGTTTCGCTGATCTTGACCTCGGTGATGTCGGTGAACAGGATCACCCGCCCGCCTTCCCGGGTCGGCCGTTCGCTGACCTGCAGCCAGCGGCCGTTCTGCAGGCGATACAGCAGGTGCTCGTCGGCGTGGCCCCGGGGTTCTTCACTGAACAGCCCGGTGCTGGTCATCATGCGCTTGACCTCGGCCAGGCGCATGCCGGCGATGATGCGCACCCGGCTGTTGGCCCAAAACGCCTTGAAGCGGCTGTTGAACAGAACAATGCGCTGGTCTTCGTCGAACAGCACAAAGGCGTCGGAAATGCTCTCGATGGCATCGATCAGGTGCTGGTGAGCGGTCTCGGCCCGCAGCCGCGCCTCACTGAGCAGATGGTTGCCAGCCTTGAGCTCAGCCATGGCCTGGTTCAGGGCGTCGGTGCGTTCGCGCACCTGCTCGGCCAGCACCACCGAATGTTGGAACGCCGCGTACGGGTCATTGCCCCGGGTGGCCCCGGACTCGACCCGCTCGATCAGCGCGGCGTTGATCCGCCGCAACTTGTGGTTGTCGCGCTCAAGGCCGGCGATCTGCGCTTGCAGCTCAGCGACTGACCGGGGCTCGGCTACGGGCAATGGCGACCCCGGTAAAGGTCTGGTTGATGTGCATGCCATTGAACTGTTCTCCGTAGGTGTTGAAGCCCATCACCCGTTGTTCCCGCAGGAAGGCGCCGATCTGCTCCAGGCTGCCACGATCCTCCAGCTCCAGGCGGCGCAGGAAGCAGTCGCAGCCAATGGTCAGCAGCAGCCCGCCAAGGCGCTGTTGCAGGCCGTCGAACAACTGTTCGAGGTTGGGCAGCAAGGGCCCGGGGGTCATGGCGGTAAGGACGATGCCGTTTTCCACGGCGCAGTAAAAACTCAGGCTCAGGTCCGGGTGCACCTGCTGGATGGCGCGCACGTAGTAGTGCTCGTTGATCCGCACCGCCAGCGGGTTGGCGGCAAACACCCGGTGATCGAGCTCGGCCAGGGGCACGCCGATCAACCGTGCGTACTCTTCGGCGGCCGGCTCGGCGTTGAGCTCATAGACCCGCCGCGAGGCGCTGTCGGCACCGGTGACCACCAGCTTTTCTTCCCGGGGCAGGATGTGGTGGGTGGTGAACACCTCGAAATCCAGCCAGGTGTTGACCAGCACCACCACCGCCGCGCCGCTGTGGAACTCGCCGCCGAAATAGACGTGGGTGTGGGTCAGGTAATTGTCGTCGCCGGCCGAACCGCCGAAATGCGGAATGTCGCCCAAGGCTGCGCTGAGGGCGGTCAGCACCATCTCTTCGCGGCTCGACAGGCCGTCGAGCAGGGTCAGGGCGAAGCTGTTGCCCTTGATCGGCGCCAGGGTGTTGCTGCGACAGTCGCTCACCAGGCGCTCGACCATCTGCTGGGCGTCGATCAAGCTGAAATGTTCCATCTGGTCGATGAGTTCGGTGGCGATGGAGAAGTGCCGGTGATCAAAACCAATGGCGGTGACGCAATTGCGCCCGTAGCCCAAGGGGGTGATTTCCCCGGCGCTGGTGCAACCCACTAGGCGAATGCCGCCGAAGCTTTGCTGCAGGGCTGCGCCCAAGGCTTGCAGGTCATATTCGGCGGAACAGAAAAACAGCACGAAGCCCAGGTGCGGGTGCAGCAGCTGGCGCGCCAGTTCCTGGGCCACCTGTTGTGGGTCGACGGCCTGGGACATGGCACTGACCACGCCCTCGCTCTGGGCTTGCTGCATCGTCGCCTCCGGCGCGGGTTGGGTAAGGGATGAGTGTACGAAGGCCGCCCCGGGGGACGAATGCTACTTGGGTAGCGGGTAGGCAGTCCCATGGACGTAGGTGTTGCCCCGTTGGTGCAGACATCTGTAGGAGCTGGCTTGCCAGCGATAGGGCCCGCAAGATCGCCATCGCCGGCAAGCCGGCTCCTACAAGGTGAGTCCATAGACGCCGTCGGCCCGGGCGCGATGCGCGTGCCGGGGCCTACCTGCCTTGTTGGTGCCGACATCTTTGTAGGAGCTGGCTTGCCAGCGATGGGGCCCGCAAGATCGCCATCGCCGGCAAGCCGGCTCCTACAAGGTGAGTCCACAGACGCCGCCAGCCCGGGCCTACCTGCCTTGTTGGTGCCGACATCTTTGTAGGAGCTGGCTTGCCAGCGATGGGGCCCGTGAGATCGCTATCGCCGGCAAGCCGGCTCCTACACGGTGGGTGCACAGACGCCGCCGGCCCGGGCGGGATGCGCGTGCCGGGGCCGGCGGCGGGGGTTACCAGGTGAGCACGGCACCTACGGCAAAGGTGTCGGTGTTTTCGTTCTGGGCGCTGGTCTCATGCCCATCAATCTCGAACTGGTTGTACTCGGCCACCAGCTTGAGGTTGTCGTTGATGTCGTGAAACAGGGCAATGCCGCGGGTTTCATAGTCGGCGCCGCTGCCGACCACGCCGTTGCCGTCGTCCTTGGTCTTGCCATAGGACAGGGCCAGGCGGTTCTTGCCGAGTTTGTACGAGCCCTGCAGCAGATAGCCCTTGCTGTCGACGTTACGCAGGGTCGCCTCGCCGGCGTTGTTGGTGAAGAACGGGTTGATGCCCTTAGCCTGGAACCCGGAACCGGTCAGGGACAAGCCACCCATCTTGGCCTGCACCCCGTAGCCCAGGCCCTTGGAGGTCACCGAGGCCACGGTGGAATCGGTGTTGTCGGAGGTCTGGTAGCTGCCGTTGAGCCAGCTGTAGATTTTCGCCCCGCCCAGGTCGAACTGGTAGGTCACCTCGCTCTCGGTGCGCGGGTTCTTCTGGTAGGCCTTGCCCAGGGCGCTGCTGTCGTTGGTGTCCACCGGGTCCATGATCCCCACCGCCACCCGCAGGCCATCCATCACCGGGGTGCGGTAGGTGATCTGCGAGGTGGGGAACGGGTACGGGTAGCCGCTGCCGATATTGCCGAACGATACCCCGCCGCCGTCCACCAACCCCAGGGTGTCGCTGACCTGGCCGTAACCGGCGAGCAACTCGTCAAGCAGGATGTTGGAACGGGCAAACAGACCGAAGTCCTTACCGATTAACACCTCACCCCACTCCGGGTTGGCCACGGTGCCATAGAACTGGCGCACATCGATGGCGGTGTCGGTGCCGTTGGTTTCGCTGTCGTTGATGGTCACCCAGAACGACGCCCGGGCGCCGAGCTTGAGGTCGTCCACCTGCTTGCTCATGTTGAAGCCCAGGTAGTTGGGCAGAAAGCCCATCTTTACCCGCGCCTGGCGCCGGTCGAATTGGTCGCCGGCACGGTCGACGTCGCTGTTGACGTAAAAGGCGTTGATGTAGCCGTCGGTGGAAAAGGTCGTCTGGTCTTTGTCGTAGAGCATGATTTCCGCCTCGGCGACGGTGCTCAGGCCAAAGGCAGACAGGCCGGCGATCAAGGCCGGAAACAGACGGTGCTGGCAGTTCTTATTGTTGTGCATGGCGCGCTCCGCAAACGGGGGACGAGATGTCGGAGGCGATTATCAAAAGGACCTGGGGCCCAGCCCATGCTGCCTTGGCGCTAAACGGCGGCTGCTTTGGAGTGGCGGGCAAGGCCCGGCAAACTCGACGTAAGACCGGGCCCCTACCGGGAGCAAAACTTAAGGCCTACAGACCCCGGCCCGAGAGGATGAACGACTTGCGGCTCAACCCGCCAACTGGCGCAGTTTGGCCAGCTCGGCGGCGGCCAGGGGGATGCCCTGGACCAGGGATTGGGCCCGACTGCGGTAGCGCCGGTCCCCCGGCAAACGCTCCAGCCCCACCGCCTGCATCTGCCGCACCAGCTCGTCACTGCGGCTGGCAAAGCGCCCGCCCCCAGACTTGCTCGGGTCAATGACGATCAGCAACTGGCCGGTCCAGGGGGTTTGTGCGCCGGGGTGTTGGGACCAGTCGAACTCAAAGGAGAAATTGCCGCCGGTCAGCGCCGCCGCCAGCAGCTCGACCATCATCGACAGCGCCGAGCCCTTGTGCCCGCCAAACGGCAGCAAGGCGCCGCCATCGAGAATCGCCTTAGGGTCGCAGGTCGGCTGGCCCTGGCTGTCCACCCCCATGCCCGGTGGCAATTGCTGGCCCTGGCGCGCGGCGATTTGCACATCGCCATGGGCGATGGCACTGGTGGCCAGGTCAAACACAATCGGTTCGGCGCCGGCCCGCGGCGCGGCAAAGGCAATCGGGTTGGTGCCGAACAGCGGCCGCTGGGCGCCGTGGGGCACCACGCAGGTCATGCTATTGACCACGCTCAGGGCCACCAGGCCGGCTTCGGCAAAGGGCTCGACGTCTGGCCAGAGCGCCGCGAAGTGGTGGGAATTGCGAATCGCCAACACCGCGATCCCGGCACTGCGCGCCTTCTCGATCAGGGCCTCGCGGGCCGCCGCCAGGGCCGGCTGGGCAAAGCCGTTGGCCGCATCCACAGCAATAAAACCACTGGCAACATCCTCCACCACCGGCAGCGCCTGGCCATCGACCCAGCCGCTGGCCAGGGACGCCAGGTAACCCGGAATACGAAACACCCCATGGCTGTGGGAGCCGTCCCGCTGGGCCCGGGCGCAGTTGTCGGCCAGCACCTGGGCGACCTCAACGCGGGTGCCGTGACGCAGAAAAATGCGCTGCAGCAACTGGGTCAATTCGGACAGCTCAAGGTGCTCGATTTCGGCGTGCACGGGGGTGGCTTCGGACATCGCGGGCTCCAGTGGAGTGATTATTGGACGTGGCCTGACTATCGCGTCACGCCAGTTATCTGTCAAATATTGACTTAATGACAGAAAACATTCACTTTCGCTCTCCAGTGGCACCCCAGCAGAGGACCGAGCCTTGAGCCAGCCCATCAAACAACGCCTTGAAAGCAGCTTGCCCAACGCCACCGCTTCGGGCCGGGCGATTGCCAGCTACATGCTGGCCAACCTCTACGAGCTGCCCTTCCAGACCGCCGCCGACATTGCCGACAAGCTCGGCGTCAGCGAATCCAGCGTCGGGCGCTTCTGCCGTGCCATCGGCTACAGCCATTTCAAAGACCTTAAAAACGACCTGAAAAACGACCTCGGCGAAGGCCCATGGCTGGTCGGCGATCGCTTGCAGGAATTCCGTCAGCAGCCGAACCAGGCGCCCCAGGGCTTGCCGCGCAGCTTCGAGCTGGAAGTCGGCGCCCTGATGAAAGTCTATGAATACAGCCTGACCCCGGCCTGGCTCACCGTGGCCCAGCGCCTGGCGACCCGGCGCAAGGTGTTTGTCGCCGGGTTCCAGACCGAGCGCGGTATCGCCGCGTCCATGGTCCACCTGCTGCAATACCTGCGTGATGACGTGCACCTGGTGGACGGTGCCGCCGGGCACTACGCCGAGGTGCTGCTGAGCCAGCCGGAAGATTGCGCCCTGGTGGTGTTCGAGGCACGGCGCTATTCGCGCCACGCCCTCAACCTCTGCCACAAGGCCCGCGAGGCTGGCATTGCGGTGACCCTGGTCACCGACACCTTCTGTGATTGGGCCGAGCAGAACGCCGATGAAGTGTTCCGCGTGCCCACCGAGTTCAACCTGTTCTGGGAGTCCACCGCAGCCATGCTGTCGCTGGTGCACCTGCTGGTGAACGAGGTGTGCAAGCAACTGGGCCCGGACGTCGAGCGCCGCCTGGAAGCCACCGCCGCCCTGCATAACGAGTTCGTGGGTTACACATCCTCCGCCAGACCAAAACAATAATCGAGGTGCCAAATGAAGAATGTCGTTCGCTTTGCCAGTGCATGTGCCATGGTCCTCGCCGGTGCTACCGGCGCCCAGGCTGAAGTGCTGAAAATCGCCACCGAAGGCGCCTACCCGCCCTTCAACTACGTGGACTCGGACAACAAGCTGCACGGCTTTGACGTCGACATCACCAACGCCCTGTGCGAACGCATGAAGGTCCAATGCACCGTCGTCGCCCAGGATTGGGAAGGCATCATCCCGGCCCTGCTGGCGAAGAAATACGACGCCGTGGTGGCCTCGATGATCGCCACCGACGAGCGCAAGAAGAAAATCGCCTTCACCAACCACTACTACCGCACCCCGCTGTCGGTCGCCGTGGCCAAGGACTCGGACATCACCGATGCCCAGACCGACTTCAAGGGCCGCACCGTCGGCGCCCAGTCGTCCTCGACCCAGGCCATCTACGCCGAAGACCATTACGGCCCGGCCGGTGCCGACGTGAAGTTCTACCCGACCCTGGACGAAGCCAACAGCGACCTGGCCGCCGGCCGTGTCGACGGCGTGATCGCCGACAAGTTTCCGCTGCTGGCCTGGGCCGAAACCGCCGGCAAGGACTGCTGCAAGATCATCGGTGACGTCAATGGCACCACCGCCGACGCCTCGATTGCCGTGCGCAAGGAAGACAACGCCCTGCGCGAGCGCCTGAACAAGGCCCTGGACGAGATCGTGGCCGACGGCACCTACAAGAAGATCTCCAGCCGCTACTTCGCCTTCGATATCTACTGACCGCCCCGGGCTGCTTGGCGGCCCGCCTCTTTCGAGTACCCCTGCCCTGCACTCACCCTTGAGTGCGGCGCCGGCGTGCAGGCTCAATTTGTCCTGAGGGTTCGAGCATGTTCGAACATCTGTCACTGTTATCGTTCGCCAGCGGCGGCTGGGGTTCGGCCTTGCTGGCCGGGGCCCTGGTCACCATCGCCCTGGCCCTGAGCTGCGTGCCCATCGGCCTGCCCCTGGGGCTCGCCGTAGCCCTGGCCGCCCGCTCGAAAAATCGCTGGGTGCGGGCCTGGGCCACCACCTTCTCCACCGTATTTCGCGGCCTGCCGGAGCTGTTGACGCTGCTGATCATCTACTACGGCTGCCAGATTGCGGCACAGAAGATCCTCGGCGCCATGGGCTACCCCGGCGAAGTGGCGATCAACACCTTTGTCGCCGCGATGATCGCCTTCAGCCTGGTGTTCGCCGCGTTCTCCAGCGAGATCTGGCTGGGCGCCTTCAAAACCATTTCCAAGGGCCAGTACGAAGCCGCCTCGGCCCTGAGCCTGTCGCGCCGTACCACCTTCACCAAGGTGGTGCTGCCGCAGTTGACCCGCATCGCCCTGCCGGGCCTGTCGAACAACTGGCTGTCACTGCTCAAGGACACCTCGCTGGTCTCGACCATCTCCCTGGTGGACCTGATGCGCCAGACCAACCTGGCCGTCAGCGTGACCAAGGAGCCGATGCTGTTCTACGCCGTGGCCTGCTTCGGCTATCTGTTTTTCTCGGCGTTGTCCGGGCAACTGTTCCGCTTCCTTGAGCAGTACTTCAACCGTCATCAACGGAGCGTGCGCCCATGAGCCTGGATGAATTGCTCAACCTGTTCCTCAGCCCCGAGTTGCTGGACCGCTACGGCGCGCGCTTTATCGACGGCCTGCTGGTCACCGGCAAACTGGTGGCGATCTCCTTCAGCCTGGGCGCCGTGCTCGGCCTGCTGATCGCCCTCGCCCGCCTGTCCAACAACCGTCTGCTGCGCCACTTCAGCGGCGCCTATGTGTACTTCTTCCGGGGCTCGCCGCTGCTGGCCCAGCTGTTCATGCTGTATTACGGCCTGGGCTCGTTCAAAGGCTTCTGGCAGGACGTGGGGCTGTGGTGGTTCTTCCGCGATGCCTGGCTGTGCACGCTGCTGGCGTTCACCCTGAACACCGCCGCCTACCAGGCCGAGATCCTGCGGGGCAGCCTGCTGGCGGTGGCCCAGGGGCAGCGCGAAGCGTGCAAGGCCTTGAGCCTGTCGCGCTGGACCAGCTTTCGCAAAGTGGTCCTGCCGCAGTCGTTGCTGGTGGCCATCGGGCCCCTGGGCAACGAGCTGATCCTGATGATCAAGGCCAGCGCCATCGCCTCCCTGGTGACCATCTACGACCTGATGGGCGTGACCAAACTGGCCTTCTCCCGCAGCTTCGACTTCCAGATCTACCTCTGGGCCGCGGTGCTGTACCTGGTGATCGTTGAAGTAGTGCGGCGCAGCCTGAAACTTCTCGAAGGCCGCCTCAGCCGCCACCTCAACTGACCGAACTCCAGCGGGACGCCCTGGCGGCCCGCGTACCAAGGATTGACCCCATGCATTGCCAAACCATCGTTCTGGGCGCCGGGATCGTCGGCGTCAGCACCGCCCTGCACCTGCAAGCGCGCGGCCAGCAGGTGATCCTGCTCGACCGCCAGCCACCGGGCAACGGCACCAGCCACGGCAACGCCGGGCTGATCGAGCGCGCCAGCGTGATCCCCTACGCCTTCCCCCGGGACGTGTCGAAGCTGCTGCGCTATGGCCTCAATCAGCAATCGGACGTGCGCTACAGCCTCAGCCACCTGCCCAAGGCCGGCCCCTGGCTGCTGCAATACTGGCGCCATTCCGCGCCCAAAGGCCTGGCCCGCGCCACCCGCGCCATGCTGCCGCTGATCGAGCGCTGCGTCAGCGAACATATGCAACTGGCCGAACCCGCCGGGATGCAGGGCCTGATCCAGGGTGAAGGCTGGATCGAAGCCTTCAACGACCCGGCCGCCTTCGCCAAGGCCCAGGCCGACGCGCTGGCCCTGGCGGAATACGGCCTGAACTACCGGGTGCTCGACCGCCAGCAGATCCACCAACTGGAAAGCGGGCTGCACCCCGACGTGGTGGGCGGCCTGCACTGGCTCGACCCCAAGACCGTCACCGACCCGGGCGGCCTGACCCGCGGCTACGCCGAACTGTTCAAGCAGCGCGGTGGCCGCTTCGTGATCGGCGATGCCCTGAGCCTGCGCCAGGTCGACGGCCAGTGGCAGGTGCAGAGCGAGGCCGGGGTGATCAGCGCCGAACAGGCGGTGGTCGCCCTGGGCCCTGAAGCACGGGGGATTTTCGAACCCCTGGGCTACCAGATTCCCTTGGCGATCAAGCGCGGTTACCACATGCACTACGCGGCGCTGCCGGGCACCCGTTTGCAGCACCCGCTGCTGGACCCGGTGGGCGGCTACGTGCTGGCGCCGATGGTCGGCGGCATTCGCCTGACCACCGGCATTGAATTCGCCGACCGCGACGACCCGATCAATGAAATCCAACTGCGCCGCTGCGAAGCCCTGGCCCGCCGCTTCTACCCCCTGGGCGAACGGGTCGACGCCGAACCCTGGCTCGGCCGTCGCCCGTGCCTGCCCGACATGTGCCCGGTGATCGGCCCGGCCGCGCGCCATAAAGGCCTGTGGTTCAACTTCGGCCACGCCCACCACGGCCTGACCCTGGGCCCGGTCAGCGGCCGCCTGCTGGCGGAAATGCTCACCGGCGCCGCGCCGTTCACCGACCCGGCGCCCTACAGCGCCGACCGCTTCCACTGATCGCCGGAGACCCGACCATGCTGACCCAGACTGCCCCGTTGACCACCGCGCCGATCATCGCCACCGACACCCGCAAAGTGGTGGTGGAGATCAGCGGCCTGAACAAATTCTATGGCGCGTTCCACGTGCTGCACGACATCGACCTCAAAGTGCGCGAGGGCGAACGCATCGTCCTCTGCGGCCCTTCCGGCTCGGGCAAATCCACACTGATCCGCTGCATCAACCGCCTGGAAATCGCCGAGAAAGGCCGGATCCTCATCGACAACACCGACCTCTCCCAAACCACCCGCGAAGCGGCCCGCGTGCGCAGCGAAGTGGGCATGGTGTTCCAGCACTTCAACCTGTTCCCGCACATGAGCGTGCTCGACAACTGCACCCTGGCGCCGATCACCGTCCGCGGCCTGTCGCGCAAAAAAGCCGAGGAACTGGCCCGGGGGTTTCTGGTCAAGGTGGGGATCGAGAACCAGGCCGACAAATACCCGAGCCAACTGTCCGGCGGACAGCAGCAGCGCGTGGCGATTGCCCGGGCGTTGTGCATGGAGCCCAAGATCATGTTGTTCGATGAGCCGACCTCGGCGCTGGACCCTGAGATGGTCAGTGAGGTGCTTGATGTGATGGTGAAGCTGGCGGGGAGTGGCATGACCATGCTGTGTGTGACCCATGAGATGGGGTTTGCGCGGCAGGTGGCAGAGCGGGTGTTGTTTTTGGATGGGGGGCGGATTGTGGAAGATGCGCCGCCGGAGGCGTTTTTTGGGGCGCCGAAGAGTGAGCGGGCTAAGGCATTTCTTGCGCAGATTGTGCATTGAGGTTGGGGGCAGATCCGTTGCTGCGGGTGTGACGGATATGGGTTCCGCTCTTACAGCGGGTCACTTTGGAAAAGCCGGAATGCCGGCCCAACCCAAAGTAACCAAAGGCTCTTGCCCCTCCACTTGGTGCCTCGCCTAGGCTCGGCATGCCCTCACTCCGGCATTGATCCGTAGGCCGCCGCCACAGGCCATCCATGGCCTGATGGCGGCTAACCCGGCATCCCTGCCGGGTTACCCACGGCTCAATGCCTGCGTTCGGCCATCGTGGTTAACGGGGCGCTACAGATCAAAATTTAGAGCAAGACGGCGGCCTACCGGCCGGCCTGTTTTATCGCCGTTCGCGGTCCCTGTAGGAGCTGCCGAAGGCTGCGAACGCCCGCGAAGCGGGCGCAGCGTTCTCAAGGGTGGCGTTTATTTATCGGATTCAATCCACAACCGGCACAAAGATTTATCCGAGAAAAACGCCAGTCGCGCCGGAATCGGCCAACGCAAAAAGAAGGTTCTCCACCGCCTCCCCCGGAGACGACCCCAAATCAATCTTCACCCTGTCCCCCTCCTCCGCCGCCTCCGGGTCCGACACAAAGTGCACCACACCTTGCAGCCCTTCTTCGGTAGGCGGGTTCTCATCCTCCCCATCGAACCACTCAAAGAACCAGGCCCGAATCACCTGTGAGGCCACCTCCCCACTCAAGCCCCGCACCTCCAACGGCAACCAGTCCCAACCAAACGGAGAAATGACCACCGCCGTCTGCCCAAGCTCAAAACGTACAGGCTCAAAGGCCAGCTCGGTTTCAGAATCGACCTGAACCAGCTGCCCAGCCGAAACGCCCTCCGCTGCAATGACATCCACCCGACAGGGCGTGTCCATTGCGCCTTCAGTGGCCAATGAGCCATCGCTGTTTCTATAAGCCGGCTCAATGTGTGACGCGCCCTGCGCAGCGACACGTGAAAGCGTTTCAACATAGGGTTTACGAATAGCGGCAAACAACTCGGAGACGGTCATAAAACGGGTTGCTTCCTTAGCGTGGGCCGTTGATGGGGCGGCCATTGACCGGAGGATGGTGGGTGACTGAAAGGTCGGCGCAATAGTGCAATGGACGGCATGGGGGCGTCCATGAAAAGCCGGTTGGGGTTTTCTGGTGTAGGAAATATTGGGAGTCTCGCGGGATGCGATTGTGCGCGAACTTTGAGAAACGTTGACCAGCAGCTTCTGATCAATAGCCCTCTACGAGAATGAAGGCTTAGAGCCGAAAGCAGCCGTTCACAATTGACTGCTTCCGGCCAGAAGCAGTCATTCGAAACTGGTGGTAGGAGACAAAATGCGGTCCTTTGAGGATTTACTAAATCAGATTTGAGTCATTCGTATACAGCTAGCTAACTACCTCTCGACAGCTCAGAAAGCGTCTGATAGCGTTTTGACTCTTGGCCGGGCGTTGTATCCCTTTTTAACGGTCAGTAAATGCATGGAAAGCAGAATGCCTAAGATTGAAGATGTTATAAGCACCAAACCCATTATAAAACTTTTCCAGATTTCCGGACTTAACGGATTCAAGACTTTAACCCTTCATACGCCAACGTGCGTAAGAATTGTTGTTGCGGAAAATGGAACTGGCAAAACAACTCTTCTCAACACCCTGTACATGATTTTGTCACGTAGAATTGCAAAACTCTACAACTTGCACTTTGATACAATCACTATCCAATTTGAAGGCTTTGAAAAATTTATAGTTTCTAAAAGTGAGCTTTTTCCGTCAGATGCTAAGCCTCAAAGTGCAGCAGCGTTTTCTGAGCTAACTGAGTACGGCGTCACTGAAGCCCAACTTTATGAGTTCTTCACCGAGGTCGGGCCCGTTTTCGATGTACGAAAGGTTCGAATGCATCAAATTTACCACACTGTTTATAATGAATGCCCCTATGATCCGCCTGAAACAACTCGATTATTTCGAAGAGCAATGCCTTCACTGGAAAGAACTCAAGTATACAACGGCTTCCTAAATTATATAAACAAGGGCATGGGTGGATTAGAGGTTTTATACCTTCCAACATTTAGACGAATCGAAGTTGAAAACACCAATTTTGAAAAGCGTCAGCCACGACATCGAGAATCTTGGGAGCGCACACCACAAAGTGATTCAGATGAGACTCTTATGTGGTTTGGCATGAGCGATGTTGAAGCGCAATTAGAAAATATAAAAGCAACAATTCAGTCAGAAACCTTTACCGCCTATTCTCATTTGAGCGTTAGGTCGCTTGAGGATCTCTTATCACCAGAGACGAAAAAACCTGAGCCAATTCCTTCGGACAATAAAATACTAGGTAATCAGTTGCGATTAGTGCTCGCTCGACTTGGGCAAGCCGAGGGACAAGCAGGAGCAAAAATTCTTGATTTAATTGATACTAGTGAAATAAATCTTCATCACTACGACAACCTTCGATCTTATCTATTTCAGATGCTTGAAATTTATACATCAACTCAAAAAGACGAGCAATCTATTGAAGGCTTTGTAAAAGTCATAAATAAATACTGGACCGCCTCAGCTTTCGAGTCAAGTTCACAAGCCGAGAAAACATTTATCTTTGATAAAATGTCTCTTGACATTGAAATCAGAACACCATATAGCTCTGCCCCCATTGAACTATCTCAACTATCTTCTGGGGAAAAGCAAATAGTATCCATTTTTGCTAAATTGCACCTTCAAAAAGATAAAAAGTTCATTGTGCTGATTGACGAGCCTGAACTTTCACTTTCAATGGCATGGCAAAAACTTTTTCTACCAGATTTGCTGGAAGCACCAAGCTGCGAGCAGCTTGTAGCGATTACACACTCTCCATTCATTTTTGAAAACGCCCTAGATCAATATGCACAACCTCTTTTCGTTTCTTATGAAAGGAGTGAAAAATGAACCTTGAAAAGATGCGAGCCTCCCGAAACAACTCTCAAGTCGCGTTAATTTCTTATACAACTGTCCGAGGCAAAAACCCAGAAAAATTAATCTGTGTATTTGAAGGATACGAAGATCTCCCATATTACGAAACCATTTTCAATAGAGTTGGCAATCGCATAGCTTTTGCCTCTATTATTGCCAAGGGAAAAGATCAGGTTCTATCACTTCGCCAGGCTCTTCAAAACAACCACTATCAAGATGACAAAGTTCGATTTTTCGTAGACCAAGATTTTGATGGATTGAAAGGATATTCTTCAGGCGAAGATATATATATGACTGAGGGTTACTCTATAGAAAATCACTTGGCAGATGCGAAAATCCTATCATCATTGCTAAATTCAGAATTCAAGTGCCACGCAGATGAAGATGAAGAATCAATAAATAAAGTTAACGCTTTATTTGATGAATTTCTTGAAGTTTTTTTTTGTGATTATGCGCCCGGTAAATCAAGCTATTTTTTACGCGCGAACTCATAACGTAAAACTCAGAAACATTGAAGATAAAATCGGAGAGTATTTTCTAGTTACTTTAGACAGTATAACTGATAAAAATTCAGATTATTTTGAACTGATCGGATGGCCTGAAGATATTGAGAGAGATATAAGTTCTGTCGAAGGTGTTTTTTTAAAAATGGATCCTCACATGCAATGGCGAGGAAAATTTATATTTGAGCTATTTATTAAGTTTTTGCATCAACTTAAAAATGATAGAACTTCTGACATTCCTAAAATCTTTGCAAAAAAAGCCGGGGTAAAATTTGATCCAAACGGCGAGATCATCCGTTCGCTCGCATCGCTATCCGCTATTCCTACATCACTATCTGTGTTTATAACGCAGTTTCAACGCTGAGCAGTTTCGTCCTAGGATATTTATTTTTCATCTTATTTATCTGGGATAGGCTAGAGCGGTCATAAGCGGACACCTTGTTTTATAGGGTCTCGCTGAAATCTACGTTTTCTCTGTCCACGACGAATATGGAAACGCTTTCAATCCAGACCGAACTTGACAGGAAAAATATTGTTCACACTAGGGATTCTGATGCAAAAATTGTGGTTGCTAATTAAGGGGCAAGGATTTATGGCGCTCTTGGCCCTCGTAGGTTTTGGGTTGGCGATCTATACCGCGTTCTTCTACGAGAAAAAGCCGCACCTAATTTTCACTGCTTCGCAGCCCGCTAAGGTGTTCGATATTCATCAGCCCATTGGCGGCTTAGAAATCTCATACGCCGGCGAGAGCCTGCGTGGAGGCCAAAACAATCTCTGGGTGATGACCGTGGTCTTGAGGAATGAGGGAAATGCCGAAGTCCGAATAGGCGACTATGACGACCGAGATCCAGTAGGCTTGGCACTGAAAAATGGCCAACTTCTTGAACAGCCCACCGTTCAATCTGAAAGCATCTACATCAGTAAAAACTTAGATCTCACTCGGGACAACAATAGTGTCCACTTTTCTCCCATCATCATTGAGCCGGGTGAGTCGCTGACTTTCAATCTTCTGGTACTGGGCAACGATGCAATCAAACCGAAAATCATCCCCACGGGAAAGATCGCCGGGATGTCAGAGATAGATGTGCGAAGCTCTGAGGACAAAACCAAATCAGGCGTGATAAAGGATCTGTTTTACGCTGAGCGTTGGTGGGTTCAGGGCTTGCGTGGGCTTGCCTACACGTTTCTATTCTTTGTTGGGATCCTTATCATCGCCGCCATTCCGCAAGTTTTTGCCATTCCGTTCCAAGCACATAGGGACAAAAAAAAAGAAAACTGAGCGACGTGGTCAAATGGATCGATACAGAATTGGACACTCCCTTTCCGCACACGAAAGAGCTCTCACCAATCTTTATATCGAAAGCGGAATTCGTTTGCTTCGAGACGCCTATCAAGCGTTAACTGAGATCAGCATTCGCCAGCGAACGATCGAGGAACTCAGGCCATCGCTGAGTGATACGCAGATCCAAGATATTGAGAGCAGATATCTATCTCTCTCTCGGAATGCAATTTACCAGACTCGTCGTTTGGAGGATTGTGGCCTCGCAGATATCCGAAAAATGTCTTTGGATCAGCTCGCGAACATCCTTGCGGAAATTGAGAGCCTATGCGGTTATTTGGATATTTCTGTAACTGATTTGAACAACGCAGACTCCGAAGCAGATGACTTTATCAAAGTTTCGAGGGTGAGTGTCCAGACGGGACGACACAAGATAGAAGCAGTGATGGAGGAACGCCCCCTGGATCATTTGTCCAACTAGCTATCTTAATCTAGGCAAGGTATTCGTTAGATGCCTTGACTAGATGATACTTGAGTGCTTGCTCTCCTCAAAATTTCTGCTTGCTGTACGGATGTGCGGTGCCGATATTTATCTCTAGACGGTTACCAATGTCTTCGACTTGCCTATAGCTCCCTCTACCAACCGTCTGCTCTTGGCCGATAGCAGTCTCTCTTGTATGTATTTAATACCCAAGGACAAACCACAGCTTAATCACCTATGTACCGTCGCCACTGTTTCCGCTGCTTCCAAGACACACCTCCTCAAACAATCTAAACCGATACCCGGTTGTCGCTCTCAATCACCCACCCTATAGTTCGCCCTCGCAGCAAAATCGCGAACGACCTTGGCCGGTCGGGATTACAACGCAGCATCAGCGTTCGACACACTCTTGCAGTCGCCTATCAGGTGCCCGCGACAGGATGTTATGACGGCTGTGCGCGGTGGATCCCCGGTCGTCACATACCCGCACAACCATCATTTTCCTCGTAGCCGGAACCTCAGGTGATTGCTCCACTCACAGGAGCTGTACCGATGATTGACCAGCCTCTCTCGCGCTTTACCGCCGTCGACACCCACGACGCCCACCAATCCGTTTTCTACCTCGACACCCAAGCTTCTCTGAACGATCTGGCCAGCAGCGCGGCCCATCGTTTCACCGTGGTGCGGGATCTGATGGACACGCTGTCCACGCTTAATCTGAAAGATATTGCCGACTGCGATCTGACGCGGGTCACCCGTGGGGTGCATCTGTTGACCCGCGAGGGTTGCGCGGTGCTGGAGGTGATTCAGTGGCGCACGGCGCTGGAGGCCTGAGCGGTATTGAGTTCAAGAAGCGCGTAAAACACGCTCGGCTTTGCTTTGGCCTTTGATCTGGCATTGGCTTTGGCTTTTGATCTGCCTGCCCCTTCAGGAAGCCGAACGCAGGCGTTGCGCAGGGGGCAGCTCGGCATGGATGCCGGGCTAGCCGCCATCAGGCCATGGATGGCCTGTGGCGGCGTGCCCCTGGAGCAATGCCGGAGTGAGGGAACGCCGAGCCTTAGCGAGGGGCCGGATGCAGGGGCAGAGGCCTTTGGTTACTTTGGGCTCCCAACGTGACTCGCTGTAAGAGCAAAACCGCCAGTGGCTACACCCGCCGCAACGGCTATGTACACCACCCGCTTCCAAGTGCACGGGGTAAGCAGGTGCCTGCGCGTCATCGTTGGCGAGCATCGCTGGCAAGCCAGCTCCTACAGGGGGGATGGGTGCGCCATCAGGCGGGGCGCAGTGCGGCTTCGATGGCGGCAATGTCTATCTTGGTCATGGTCATCATGGCGTCGAAAGCGCGCTTGGCCGCCGCGGGATCGGGGTCGATGATCGCGGCGGTCAACACCCGGGGCGTGATCTGCCAGGACACGCCCCACTTGTCCTTGCACCAGCCGCAGACGCTTGCCTGGCCTCCGTTGGTGACAATCGCGTTCCACAAGCGGTCCGTTTCGGCCTGGTCGTCGGTCGCCACCTGGAATGAAAAAGCCTCGTTATGTGTGATCCCCGCCCCGCCGTTCAATCCGAGGCAGGGGAGGCCCATGACCGTGAACTCGACCGTTATGACATCGCCCTGCTTGCCCGCCGGGTAGTCGCCAGGCGCGTGATGAACGGCGAGTACAGCGCTGTCCGGGAAGGTCTGGGCGTAGAACTGCGCAGCGTCTTGCGCGGTGCCGTCGTACCAGAGGCAGATGGTGTTTTTGTTGAGCATTTTTCTTCTCCAGAATCAGGCCTGATGCCTTCATTCCAGCCGCGCTGAACCTAGGCACATCCACAGGCGAACCCTAAGTGTTGTACAAAGCGCGGTTTTTTCAAAAATCGCCCCCTTGCAGCCCCTTGCGACCGGCAGCCGTTGGCCGAAAGCGCTTTCATGCTTGCCAAGACGCCTGAACGACACTTTCCGAAACATAACTCCAGACACACAATTTAACCTGCATTACTATGCGCCTGGAGTTATAAAGCACCCCTCACCCCGATAAGGAGAGGGAGGTGCAAAGCAGACAGCTGATCAAGGAGCTTGAAGCAGCAGGATGGGTACTGGACCGGGTTACCGGAAGCCACCATCTTTTCAAGCATCCCTACCGGCCAGAGACCTTTCCGGTGTCGCACCCGAAGAAGGACCTGCCACGGGGCACGGTCAGGGCCATCCGGAAACTGGCTGGACTGATGTAGCCCTTCAGCCTTCATCTATTGAGGAAATCCCCGTGCAATATCCCATCTGCATCGAGTGGGGCGACGAACACACGGCCACCGGCATCCAGATTCCCGACATTCCTGGAGCCGTCACCGCTGGCGACACCTTCGAGTCTGCGTACGGCGCCGCCATGGAAATCGCCCACATCATGCTCGAAGAACTGGCTCGTGCAGGGCACGCCATTCCCCTGCCCACCTCCATCGGCCAGCACCGCGCCAACACCGATTTTGCAGGGATGGGCTGGGGCATGCTGGACATCGACGTCGCGCCTTACCTGGGCAAAACCGAGAAGGTCAACGTGACCTTGCCCGGCTACGTGATTCAGCGGATCGACCGGTTCGTGCGCGAGCACAACATCAAGAGCCGGTCGTCTTTTCTGGCGGATGCGGCGATGGAGAAATTGGGGCGTTGAAGGTTAAGGATATTCTGCGGTTTGCGTTGTCGTTAGTGAGCATCGCTGGCAAGCCAGCGCCTACAGAGGGGGCGGGTGCGACATCAAGTCGGCCGCTCTGAACGCCCCCCTCTTTATCCTAGAAAGACCCCAGTCGCGCCGGCATCGGCCAACGCAAAAAGCAGGCTCTCTACCGCAACACCTGGCGCAGAGCCCAAATCAATCTTCACCTTATAGCCCTCCCCCGTTGGCTCCGGGTCCGAGACAAAGTGCACCACGCCTTGCAGTCCTTCTTCGGTCGGTGGGTTCTCGTCCTCCCCATCGAACCACTCGAAGAACCAGGTGCGGAGAACCTGCGAGGCCACCTCCAGACTCAAGCCACGCACGTCCAGGGGCAACCAGTCCCAACCAAAGGGAGAGATGACCACCGCCGTTGGCCCAAGCTCAAAATGGATGGGCTCAAACGCCAGCTCGGACTCGGAGTCAACCTGAACCGGCTGCCCAGCGCTCTCCCCCTCCGCCGCGATCACATCGACCCGGCAGGGGGTGTCCATTGCACCTTCTGTCGCCAATGAGCCCTCGCTGTTTCTATAGGCAGGTTCAAGGTGCAGCGCGCCCTGTGCAGCGATACGCACAAGCGTCTCCACATAGGGTTTACGAATGGCGGCGAGCAGTTCGGAGACGGTCATAAATCAGGTTGCTTCCTTAGCATGGCCCGTCGATGGGGCGGCCTTCGACGAGAGGGTGATGAGTGACTGAACGGTCGGCGCAATATTGCATCGACCGGCACGGAAGCGTCCATGGAAAGCCGATCAAGCTTTGATGTGCCGCTGCGCCTGGTACGGGCGAGTATCGCGCGGCACAAAACCTTTAGGCACGCGGCCGGTAGCAGCCGAGCGCCACCGCGCGCTGAGATCGGCGCCATAAAAAACCGCCAGGCAAACGCCCAGCGGTTTTTTTGTGTCTGGAGGGCCCCGGCATCAGTGCCTACACCGGGTCTATCAGCGCCTCAGAAAGTCCACTTGGCGTTGACCACGGCGTTGCGGGGTTCGCCATAGGAGCCCGACGCGAAGGTACCTATGCCGTCGTAATACTTCTGATCGAACAGGTTGTTCACATTCAGGCCGACTGTCAGGTGCTCATCCACTTTGTAGTTCGCCAGCAGGCCAACCACGGCAAACGGGTCCTGTGTCGCCTTGTAGGTTGGACCGGTGTACTGAGGAATTTGCCCCTCGGCGTATATCTTGCTTTGCCAAGTCACGTTGCCGCCGAGGGTCAGGCGCTCCAGGTCTCCCTGCAAGCGGTAAGTGGTACCGAGCTTGAAGAGGTTGAAAGGCTGGTTGGTCTCAACACGCTTGCCATCCTTATCGTGGGACTCACGGTAGGTATAGCCACCGAATATGTTCCAACCGGTGGCCAGTTCGCCCGAAATCTCGGTCTCGACACCGCGCGTGCTGGTACCGCTGATGGCTTTATACGCCGCCTTATTGGAGTTCGGGTTGGCGACTTCCTGAGGGCTGTTCTTCTGCTCGACATCAAACAACGCGATGCTGGCGTTCAACGCGCCGTTGAAGAATTCGCCTTTCAGGCCAATCTCGTAGTTGTCGCCCTGCAAGGGCTCAAGGGACTTGTTGTCGACGGTTTTGTAGAACGTCTGCGGCAAGAAGATGTTGGTGTAGCTGGCATACGCCGAGTACGTGTCGTTCAGGTCATAGACAATCCCTGCATAGGGCGTGACCACCCCGGTTTTACGGGTCTTGTCGGTGGCTTGGGTCTGATTTGAAAGGCTGGTGACGCGATCTTCCTGGTCCCACCAACTGACGCGGGTGCCAAGAATCACGGTCAACGGATCGATGGGTTTCAGACGCAGTGCGGTGTAAACCCCGGTTTGCTGCAGGGTCGTAACGGTTCCGCCATTCTCTATAAAGTTCGGTCGAGCGAACTGACGACCGTCCCAGGTGAAAATATTGTCCACCGGCGCAAAGTCCCCATCCGCTCCGGTGCTGGTGTAGTCGGGGAAGTTCAGGTGCGTGCGCGAGGTGCTGGCACCTACGACCAGCTCATGCTGGCGCCCCCCCAAGGTGAACGGGCCGGAGGCATAGGTGTCCAGGGTGTCTTGAGTCTGGTAGCTATCCAGGCGACTGATGTAGGCGTTGGCGCCAGCGCCTGTCACCGGGTCAGGCGCGCCATTACTGGCGGAAGCCCCTTCCCCTTTGCGATAGCTGTATTGGTGGCTATAGGCGGTTTTCCAGCTCCAGTCGTTACCCAACGTGTGATCCAGCAGGGTGCTGAAGTTGTAGCTGGTGTTGTCCTGGAATGCCCAACGGCTGGCAGGGTTGAACGACCGGGAGAAATGAGTCTGCTTGCCGGTGCTGTAGAACAACGGGATATGGCCGTAGGTCGTGCCATCGGCATCGTTGTTCTGGTAATCCAGGCTGGTGCGTAACGTCGTGTCGTCGTTCAAGTCGATGTCCAACGCACCGTAAACCACGCGTTTTTCCTGCTTGTACCAATCAATGAACGAGTTCTGCTTCTGGTAGGCCGCCACAAAACGCCCGCGCACGTTGCTGGTTTCCGTCAGTGGGCCGGATACGTCAACTTCGGAGCGGTACTTGTCCCACGTCCCCGCCTCGCCGGAAACGTAACCCTGGAAGTCCTTGGTCGGACGCTTGCGCACCAGGTTGATGGTGGCCGACGGCGTACCCGCACCACTCATCAGGCCGGTGGCCCCTCGCAGCACTTCGACACGGTCATAGATGGCCATGTCTGACAGTGCGCTGGTGTACTGCTGGGATTCGTTGGCCACTTGTGACGGCACACCGTCGTACTGGAAGTTCTGAATCGCAAAGCCACGGGAATAAAACGTGTAACGCTCACTGTCGCGGTGGTTGGTGCTGATACCCGGGGTAAAGGCCAGCACTTGGTTGATGGTCGACAGTTGCTGGTCATCCATCAGCTGACGGGTGATGACACTCACCGACTGTGGCGTCTCACGCAGTGACAAAGGCAACTTGGTTGCCGTGCGGGTGGCACCGGTGGTGTATGAGCCCGTGCCTTCTGTGGTGCCGCTGTCCTGGTATTCACTGATGGTGGTTGGGCCTAACTCCAGCCCCGTGGTCGGCGTGCTGACCAACAGATAGCCATCGACACTGGATTGGGCGCGCAACGCATGACCGCGCAACAGCACGGCAAAGCCTTCATCGACACTAAAGTGACCTTGTAACCCTTGGCTTTTGAGGGTGCTCACCTGGGCAGCCGCAAAGGAAATATCCACCCCAGCCTCTCGGGCATAGCGGCTTAACACATCGCCCAAGGGGCCGGCAGGTATGGCGTAATGCTTGGCCTGCTGCTGCGCCAATACCGGCGGAGCAATGAGCAGGGGGGCGGTGAAAATCCCCAAATGAAGGGTCAACGCCAGTGCGCGGGGCTGACCAAGGGTAAGACGAAAGCGTGTGGATGAAGGCATGTTCCTAGGTCTCTAGTTGTGTTGGCTAGTACAAGGACGGCCAAGAAATGAGAACTGGAACCAAAGGAGAATATTTTTTATCGGCGCACTGAGCGGACCAGAAACTATGCCTCTGGTCACGGCTTTTTCAGGGCGATACGGGTAACCCAAGGCGTCATTTTTTCGACCTTGATCGGCAGACTGCGGGCGAGCAGGCGCAGCGCACGCTCACTGTCATCCGCCGGGAGGACGGCGGTGACTTCCAGGCCAGCCAGTGCCGTGGCGTCGTACATCAGCCAGCCGCTATGGAAGCGGTTCAGGCGTTCAAGTACCTGGGCTAACGGCATGCGCCTGACCACCAGTTTATGGTGTTCCCACGCCTGCTCAATCCCGACTCCGTCGACGTCGTTCAATGGATGAATGCCGCCCGCATCCAGCATCACCTGCTGACTGGCATGGACATCCAGACGGTCACCGGCGCTGATCACCTGTGTGCTCGACTCGATCATCGCCAAGCGCGTCGAACCGCCCAAACGTTCCACGGTAAACCGCGTGCCCAAAGCCCTGATGCTGCCTTCGTCTGTAACGACCAGGAACGGGCGCTGGGCGTCCTTGGCCACTTCAACCAGGATTTCACCGCCACGCAAATGCAACGTACGTGAGTGGGCGTCGAAATCCACATCGACGGCAGAGCGCCCATTCAGGCTGATACGGCTGCCGTCAGGCAGTTGCTGGGTATGCCATTGGCCTGTGCCCGTGCGAATGTCCGCAAACCAGTAAGCCGCCGGTGCCCGCTGTAGCATCAGGCTTGCGGGCAGCAAAAGCGTCAGTGCCAGCACCAGGGCTTTTACCGGGAAGCGTGCGGGTTTGCGCGTAATGCTGCTCAAGGCGGCGCGAGTTGGAGCGCGGGGCAACGTACGCAAGGGTGCCAGGCTGCCCTGCAGTTGCCGGACGGCTTCGCGATGCAACTCGCTAGCCTCCAGCCAGGTGTTGTATTCGCGCAGCTGGGCGTCATCCGGTTGCCCGTCGATGCACACCAGCCACGAGGCCGCCTGCTGCAACACTTTGGGTGTCAGGGGGGATGCCGGGCTTGCGCTCAAGACAGAGGGTCCGCCGCTGCGTGGCAATGCAGCAGGGCCTGCACCAGATATTTCTGCACACTCTTGACCGAGACCTGCAACTGCTCCGCGATCTGAGCATGGCTATAGCCTTCCAAGTGGCGAAGGATGAACGCCTGTTGAGCGCGGGCACTCATCCGGGACAACGCCCGAGCGATTTGCTCCAGTGCTTGCACCGCCGCGAGTACTTGTTCGGGAGAGGGAGCCAGTTCCATGTATTCGGCGTGGCGTTCAAGCTCTTCGCGGTACGCCTGTTCGAGTTTCTGACGCCGGCTGCGATCAACCAGTAAACGGCGAGCGATGGTGGCGAGAAACGCCCGCGGCTCTCGCGGAACCGTGTAAGCGCCGACGGCAAGCAGACGAACGAAGGTGTCCTGCGCCATGTCTGCCGCATTCTGCGGACAGTCCAAACGACGCCGCAACCAACTCAGCAACCAACTGTGATAGCCCTTGTAAAGGGCGTCCAGGCTATCAGCTTGGGAGGAGTGAGACGCTTGCATCGAGATAATTCGCAAATGGGAATTGTTCTACTTTAGAGGATAGAACGCCCGAAATGCAATCGTGAACGCCGGCGTTTGCAACAGGCCTGCTTTGGGCCAATAGCGATCATCTGCTCCCACGTCGCCCGCCGAACACAGGGCGTACAGCAGGGCGAACTCATGGACTGAACATGTCGCCTGCCTGAGGTTTTTTTCGCAGCCAATTGATCAGCAACAGGACGCCGGCCGCAATCCCTTGCGATCCGCACATAAGCCAGATGAGGCCTATATGAAACAGAATCCAGGCACTGAGCCCCAATACCAGCGTCAACAAAACCCCCAGTAAAAGCAGCGGCAGGTGCCGTACAGAGGGGCGGTCTTCCAGCGCATCGGCGAAAATGCTCCAGCATGCCCATTGCGAGAACAGCAACAACACCAGCCCTAACAGAATCCACCCCCAGCCCGTCATGGACTGAGCAGTGAACAGACTCATCGTCGACGTGATGACAAACCACAAAGTAAAGGCGACCGTCGTGCTTGCAGGCACGGTGTAGGCCGGAAGGGCGATGGCTATCTGGAGCAACTTGAGTGTTTGCAATCGAGTTATCACGTCACACGCTCCCTGCACGTCGACATTCGCTAACGCTGATGGCCTTTACAGTGACTATAGACAGGATGAGGGCTGTACCAGTCGCCGTGTTCAAGCCCCCCCTATCGGCCCTGGACCGTTCCGTTACCGCAGCCGAAGAAGGACCTGCCACAGGGCACACGCAGGTCGCCGTCCGGCTTTTTGATTTTGATTTGAAGCGCCTCGTTAACCAGGATGGCCGAACGCAGGCATTGAGCCGTGGGTAACCCCGGCGGGGATGCCGGGTTAGCCGCCTGGGCCTCCACAGCCTCCCGAAATAACCGCTCAAACATTGCGGGCCAGCGTCTGTTGCAGCGTCTTGGCGTCGTTCCTATAGTTCGCCCTCGCCGCCCAACCTGCGAACAACCCGGCCATCGCTTCGTCAGTGCTAACGACAGAATGTCGAGCACCTGCGCTGCTACCTCGACACTCAAGCGCTGCCTATCGAACAGGCCAACAGCAGCGGTTTTCTGTCCGGATCTTTCCATGGATGACGACTGTCCTGACGGCCATTGATGCGCAACAAAAATGTTGCATAATGCCGCCGTCGAGACACTAAGGACTGTGCATGAAGTACAGCGAGTTTCGACGCTGGTTACGAGCGCAAGGCGTGACGTTTGCACCGGCCAAGGGCAGCCACTTCAAGGTGTACCTGGGCAACCGTCAAACGATCTTCCCAGACCATGGCGCCAAGGAAATAAGCGAAGGCCTGAGAAAGAAGATCATTAAGGACCTGGGGCTTAATCATTGAGACCCAGGCTGATGGGAGGCGAAAAACATGTATGAATACCCGGTGACCCTACACCTGGAAGAGGGCGGCCCTTGGGTCAGTTGCGCGGATGTGCCTGAAATGGCCAGCGCCGGCGATACCGTGGAGCAAGCGTTGGCTGAAGCGGTCGACGCCCTGGAGTCAGCGCTGTCGCTGTACGTCGATCAGCGGTTGGCCATTCCACAGCCCTCCCCGGCGGCACCCGGCCAACCCCTGGTCCGGCTACCCGCACTGACCGTCGCCAAAGCGGCCCTCTGGAACACGATGCTCAAGCAACAGGTCAGCAAAACGGAGCTTGCAAAGCGCCTGGGAGTGAACCGGCCGCAAGTCGACCGCTTGGTCGATTTGCTCCATCGATCCAAGATCGAACACGTTGAGCGTGCCTTGCGCACCCTGGGTCAGCGCATCGAACTTTCGGTGGTAGCCGCCTAGGTCCCCCTACCCAAGCTGGCCAAAACCAGGCCAGCCAGTAGGTCCCCGTGTGGCTTATGCCCCCCTACTGCACCGGCAAGAAATTCATGAACAGCAGGCTCTGCGCATAGTTCAGCCCAATCCGCCGATACCGCTCATCCAGCATCTGGCTCAGCAAATCCAAGCGCGCCACAATCTTGCCAAACTCCACCGCAAAACTCAGGTTGCTGCCCTCCTCCGAAATCTCATTGGAAAACAGCAACAGCACCCCATTGGCATCCTGCCGCTGGCCCAGCAACCAGGTGGCCTTTTCAATGTTGCGCGCGGCGTTGTTGACGAACAGCGGGTCAATCGCATCGGTCATGTAGAACTCGGTGCGCCCGCCGTGGGCGGTGACCAGCATGCTGCCGATGGCGTAGATAAAGGCCCCCACCCGGTCGCCGGTAAATTCCGGGCTCAGGGAATAGCTCAAGGCCGCCAGGTCGCGGCGATCGCCGAGGGACGGCAGTGGCTTGCGCTGTTCGATGGCGTTGCGGATTTCGCGCTGGGCCGTGGTGGCGTCGGGGTAGCCGGATTTGCGCCACTGCACCGGGTTACGCAGGTAGAGCTTGCCCATCAACAGGTACAGGCTCTGCAGGTTGTCACGCATGCCCAGGGTGGCCATGCGGTCGACGCTGGTCTGGAAGAATTCGTCGGGCTTGCCCTTGCGGAACTGCTCGGCAATATCACGCCCCTGCTGCTGGGTGCAGGCGGTGACGCAAAGCATCAGGAAGCCCGCCAGAAACAGGGGCCGAAGTCGGGTTTGCATCATGCAAGAAGAGGGAGCGTAGGCCATCGGCACCGGGTCTGGATTCACGGGCGGCATTGGGGATCAACGCGGCCAGGCCTGGTGATAGAACGCAAAAAACCAAAAAAGTGCGATGGCCACCCACGGCCATCGCCAAATCGCCCGCTTGGGCGTGCTACACGCGACTCGGTGACACGATGATTTTCACGTTGTGTTCCTTGTTGTTGACCAGCTCTTCAAAGCCCTGGCCAACGATCTCTTCCAGTTGGATGCGCCCGGTCACCAGCGGCGTGATGTCCAGGCGGCCGTCGGCGATAAAGGCGATGACGTCGGCGAATTCGCCGTTGTAGGCCAGGGAGCCCAGCACCTGTTTCTCGGTGGCCACCAGTTCGAAGAAGTTGAACTCGCTGGGCTCTTCGAAGATACCCACCAGCACGCATTTGCCGGCCTTGCGGATCAGGTCGATGGCCAGCTTGGCCGTGCGTTTGTTGCCGATGCACTCAAAGCTAACATCGGCCCCCAGGCCGCCGGTGAGGCGCTTGACCTCGGCCAGGGCGTCGCATTCTTTGGGGTCGAGTACATGGGTGGCGCCGACTTCCAGGGCCTTGGCCTTGCGCGCGCCGGACATTTCCAGGGCGATGACCTGGGCCGCGCCGGCGGCCTTGGCGCACATGATGGTGCACAAGCCGATGGTCCCGGCACCGACCACCACCACGTTCTGCCCCAGCAGGTTGCCGGCCTTTTTCACCGCGTGCATGCCCACCGCCAGGGGCTCGATCAGCGCCCCGGCTTCGGCCGGGAAATTGGCCGGCAATTTGTACAGCAGGTTGGCCGGTACGTTGACCCATTCGGCAAAGGCGCCGTTGTTCATCAACCCGGTGAAGGCCAGGTTTTCGCAGATGTTGTACAGGCCGTGGGTGCAGTAATAACAGGTGCCGCAGTGCTGGCAGGCATCGGCCGCCACCGGCTCGCCGACGCTGAAACCCTCGACCCCGGCGCCCAACTCGACGATCTCGCCGCAGAACTCATGGCCGAGGATGCACTGGCCCTTGATCCCGGTCAGGGGGTGCGGCGCGTCCACCGGAATGAACACCGGGCCGGCCACGTACTCATGCAAGTCGGAACCACAGATGCCGCACCACTCGACGCGGATCTGCACCCAGCCGGCCGGTGGCGTGCCCGGCAGGGGCACGTCTTCAACGCGGATATCGTTGCGGCCATGCCACACGGCGGCACGCATGCTTTGGGTCGATTTAAGGGAAACACTCATCTTGGCTTCTCCTGGATCCTGTATGGCTGCGATGGCCCGCTGGCCGCCGCAGTGAACCTCAGTGCTGGCGAATAAATTCGAGGATCAGGCGGTTGACCTGCTCCGCCGCTTCCATCTGCACCATGTGCCCCTGCCCCGGCAGCACCTCGACCTGGGCCTTGAGACCGGCGCTGTGGCTGACCGGGATAATCCCGTCGTCGCTGCCCCAGATCACCAGCACCGGCTGCTGCCCGTCCTGCACCACGGCGCGCAGGTCGGCTTGCTGGCGGCCGTCGGCGAACAGGTGCGCGGCCAACTGGCCGAGGGCCGCGTCCACCCCTTCCAGGCGTTTGTACTTGAGCATGTCGTCGAGCATCTGCCGGTTCACCAAGTCGGCATTGGAGAACAGCTGCACCAGCTGCGGCTTGAGGGCGTTGCGGTTGGCCGCCTCGACAAACCCTTGCAGGTAGCCGCCGTTGATTTCCGTGCCCAGGCCAGCGCTGCCGATCAAGGTCAGGGAGCGCACTCGCTGCGGCGCCAGGCGCGCGGTATTGAGGGACACCGCACCGCCCATGGAGTGGCCCACCAGGTGGACGACGGGAATGTCCAAGTGATCGAGCAAGGCCAACAGCACCCCGCTCAGCTCATCCAGGTCGCCCCGTTGCAACACCTTGCCCGACTCGCCATGGCCCGGCAGGTCAAGGGCAATCACCCGGCGCCCGGCGGCCAGGGCTTCGTGGTTGAACAGCCAGTTGTTCAGGTCGCCGCCAAAGCCGTGCACCAGCATCAGGGGGACGTCGCCCTCGCCGCGCTCGAAGTAACGGATCACCCGGCCGTCCAGTTCGATTTTCTGCGGCGCCGGCCCGCTGTCTTCGTCCGCCGCATCACCGGGCACAAAGGACGCCTGGAACGCCTCGATCACCGCGTCGACTTCGGCATCGCTGGCCTCGCCCTCAACCACGATGCCGAGCAAGGCGCCGACGGACAGGGTTTCGTCCTGGCGAGCGATCTGCCGCCGCAGAATGCCGGAGAACGGCGCCTCGACGCTGCTGGAGATCTTGTCGGTCTCCACGTCCAGCACTTCATCGCCCTTGGTGATGGCTTGGCCTTCTTCCTTGAGCCAGGCATCGACCCGGCCCTCGGTCATGGACAAGCCCCACTTGGGCATGGTCAGGGTATGAATCTGGCTCATCAGCGCTTGCTCCATTCGATGACCTTGAGCACGGCGTTTTCGATCTTCGCCGCGTCGGGGATGTACAGGTCTTCCAGAGCGTCGGAGAACGGCACCGGGGTGTGGGGCGCGGTGACCATTTCAATCGGGGCCTTGAGGGCGGCGAAGGCTTTTTGCGCCACCAGGGCCGAGATGTCAGTGGCCATGGAACAGCGCGGGTTGGCTTCGTCGATCACGACAAGACGCCCGGTTTTCTCCACGCTTTCAAGGATGCTGTCCTCATCCAGCGGGCTGGTGGTGCGCAGGTCGATGACCTCGCAATCGATGCCGCGCCCCGCCAGGCTACGCGCCGCGTCCATCGCGGTATTGACCGTGCGCCCGTAGGACACCAGAGTCACGTCCTTGCCGTCGCGCAGGAAGTTGGCCTCACCGAAAGGGATGGTGTAGAGCTCTTCCGGCACCTCGCCCTGCAGGCTGTAGAGCATTTTGTGCTCGCAGAAAATCACCGGGTCATTGTCGCGAATGGCCTGGATCAGCAAGCCCTTGGCGTCGTAGGGCGACGACGGGCAGACCACCTTCAAGCCGGGGATGTGGGTCCACAGTGAGGTGAGCATCTGCGAATGCTGGGCCGCGGCGCGCAAGCCGGCACCGACCATGGTGCGGATCACCAGCGGGGTCTGGGCCTTGCCGCCGAACATGTAGCGGAATTTGGCCGCCTGGTTGAGGATCTGGTCCAGGCAGCAGCCGGCGAAGTCGACGAACATCAACTCGCACACCGGGCGCACGCCGCGAGTGGCCGCGCCCACGGCGGCGCCGACGTAGCCGATCTCCGACAGTGGCGTATCCAGCACTCGCCCGGGGAATTGGTGGTACAGGCCCTTGGTCACGCCCAGCACGCCGCCCCAGGCATCGTTTTCACCGGGGGCACCGGCACCGCCGGCGACGTCTTCACCCATGATGAACACGCTGGGGTCGCGGCGCATTTCCTGGGCCAGGGCTTCGTTGATGGCCTGCTGGTAACTGATTTTTCTCGCCATGATAGAGGTCTCGATTCTTGTTATAGGGAGTATTCAGGGGTAGGAGACGTAAACGTCGCTCAGCAGGTCGGCCGCGCTCGGCTTGGGGTCGGACTTGGCCTTGCGCACGGCGTTTTCGATCAGGGTGTCCACGTCCTTGTCGATCTGATCGAGCTGGCTGGCCTGGACCAGGCCAGAGCGGACGGTGCGCTCGCGGAACTGCATCAGGCAGTCCTGGTGCTCGCGGAAATGCTTGACCTCGTCGGGGGCGCGGTAGGTTTGTGCATCCCCCTCGAAGTGCCCGTAGTAGCGGGTCAGCTTGACCTCGATCAGCGACGGCCCCTCCCCGGCCCGGGCCGTTCCACGGCGGCACCGGCGGCTTCGTGCACGGCAAAGAAGTCGAAGCCGTCCACTGTGACCCCGGGCATGCCGAAGCCGGCGGCGCGGTCAGCGATGTGGTCGCAGGCCACCGACCAGTTGGACGCCGTGGCCTCGGCGTAGCCGTTGTTCTCGGCGATGAACAGGCACGGCAGGTTCCACACCGAGGCCATGTTCATGGCCTCGAACACCGCGCCTTCGTTGGAGCCGCCGTCGCCGAAGAACACCACGGACACGCCGTCGGTGCCTTGCAGCCGGGCCGCCAGGGCCGCCCCCACCACCAGCGGCGCACCGGCGCCGACAATGCCGTTGGCGCCGAGCATGCCCTTCTCGAAATCGGCGATGTGCATGGAGCCGCCCTTGCCCTGGCAGACCCCGGTTTTCTTGCCGTAGATCTCCGCCATCATCCCGTACACGTCCACGCCCTTGGCGATGCAATGGCCGTGGCCACGGTGGTTGGAGGCGATGCAGTCGTCGTCTCGCAGGTGGGCCATGACCCCAGCGGCGGAGGCCTCCTCACCGGCATACAGGTGGACGAAACCGGGGATCTCGCCGGTGGCGAACTCCACGTGCAGGCGTTCTTCGAAGGCGCGGATGGTGCGCATCACCTGGTAGGCGTGCAGCAGTTGTTCAGTGGTTAACGGTATCGACATTTTTATTCTCCAGGGTGTCTTGGGGCTGAAGGTTCACGGGGTGTTGCCGGTGGTGGCGGTCGATGGCCAGCAGGCGTTGCTGCGCCGCGTGGGCCAGGACCGCGTTGACGTCGATGCTCAGCGGGCCGCCGGCATCCAGGGTGACCGTGGGCCGGTCATGGGCGTTGAATTCGATTTCGCGCTCGCCATCCAGGGCCAGGGTGCCGCTGGCCAGCGCCAGGGGCTGAGGCACATCAGGCGCCAGGTAGCCGGCGTCCAGCACCCCGCAGCCCTGTAACAGGCCGGGCGCCAGGGGCACCAGCAGCGCCTCGGGGGCGTTCGGGTCCAGGCGCATCCAGGCGCCGTGGGGGTCTTGGCGGGTGACCGGCAGCCACAACCCGCACAGGGCGGAAATCCCAATGGACTGGGGCTCGGCAAAGGTCACGAAAACCTCGGCCAGGTCCGCCCCGCGGCTGATGGCCCGGGCGCCGACAAAGGCCAGGGGCGACACCGCCACATCCACCAAAGCCACTTCACACAGGCCCCTCGCCGGCTCGCGCACCAGCAGCCGTTTATTACGCCGCAGGGCAATCTCGGGCGGCACCCGGCCACTGGCATAGAGGCCGCCAGCCAGCCCGGCGCTGGTGGCTTCGCGCAGTTCCGGGAAGGCGTTGTTGGTGCCGGTGGACAGGGTCAGCAGCGGAACATCACCGACCTCGGCGGCCACCGCCTTATGGGTGCCATCGCCGCCCAGCACGGCAATCAGGGACACCCCGTGCTCGGCCATCCAGCGTGCGGCCTGGCGGGTGTCTTCGACGGTCTGGCGCAGGGTCAGGTCGAGAAACTCCAGGGCCGGCCAGTGATTGTCCCGGGCCTGGCGGCTGGTGCTGTTCTTCAGCACGGCGGCGGCGATGCCGGTCATATCGGTGGGCATCAGCACCCGCTCGATGCCGGTGGCGCCAAAGGCCGCCAGCAGGCGCTGAATCACCGAGACCTTGTCGGTGCTGGAAAACAGCCCGGCGTTGGCAGTCAGGCGGCGCACATCGCGCCCCGACGCTGGGTTGGCGATGATGCCCACGGTCAAGGGCGGGCGGCTGATGACACGGCTCATGACACAAGCCCGGGCAGGACAGGAAACAAGCCTCGGCAGGAGGACATAGGGCACCTCTTTTTTATTATTGGGTGGCCAGTCGGGCGGGTGGCCAGAACGGGTTACCAGGCCTAGAGCAAGGCCGATGCCAGTTGCGCAAAAACACTTGAAAAAGCCCGTTGCAGAGCGGTTGCTTGCCGATGGCAAACCGCTTGATGCCAGCCGCCGCTGAGACGTGGCATCTCAGCCTGCACGGGCCAACGGCGAGACCTTGAGACGTGGCGTCTCAGGGTGGCCGTTCGGGCAGGCGGCGCTTGTCGCCACCCGAGGATCGGCGCTTAATGCGCCCACAACGATAAGAAGCTGAACCGGAGGCCTGAATGCTTTCCGCACACTCGAAGGCGCATGTGGATTGCGTCAGCCGTGTCTTGAAAAACGCTGCGCACCTGCCGCAGTTGCCTGTTCCCAGCCTGATTCTCGATTCCTGGCGCCGCTCCATGGACCAGCACCACCTGGACCCGGGCTCGCTGCAAGGGCCGCGGATCCTTTCCCACAACGTGCTCAAGGAATGCCGCGAGCGCTCCGAACTGTTCCTGCGCATTGCCAGCGAAGAAGTGGCCCGCCTCCACGGCCGCGTGCGCGACGCCGACTACTGCGTGCTGCTCACCGACGCCCAGGGCCAGACCATCGACTACCGGGTGGAAAGCGCCATCCGCAATGACTGCCGCAAGGCCGGGCTGTACCTGGGCACCTGCTGGTCGGAAGGCGAAGAAGGCACCTGCGGCGTGGCCGCGGTGCTGACTGCCAAGGCGCCGGTCACGGTGCACAAGCGCGACCACTTCCGCGCCGCCTTTATCGGCCTGACCTGCTCCGCCGCACCGGTGTTCGACCCCCAGGGCGAACTGCTCGGGGTACTGGATGTGTCGGCCGTGCGCTCCCCCGATGACCGCCGCTCCCAACACCTGATCCGGCAGATGGTGGTGCAGAGCGCGCGGGAGATCGAACAGGCGTTTTTCATGAGCAGCGCCCAGGGCTATTGGGTGCTGCGGGCTCACGGCAGCCCGGGCTACGTCGACAGCCAGCCGGACTACCTGTTCGCCTGGGACGACGACGGCTGCCTGCAGGCGCTGAACCCCGCGGCGCGGCACTACCTGCTGCAACGCTACGGGCAACTGCCCCAGCACATCGGCCAAGTGTTCGACCCACAACTGCTGCACCGCGCCGGCGACGCATCGCTGTGCCTGCTTAACGACCTGCATGCCCGCCTCAGCGCGCCCCGGCGCCCGAACCCGACGCGTCAGCGCCACTTACTGCCGAACGAGGAAGACCCACGGGTCGCCGACAGCCTGCGCCTGGCGGTGCGGGTCAAGGACCGTCACCTGCCGGTGCTGATCCAGGGTGAAACCGGCTCCGGCAAGGAAGTATTCGCCCGGCAACTGCACCTGGCCAGCCAGCGCCGGGACCGGCCCTTTGTCGCGGTGAACTGCGCGGCGATTCCCGAAAGCCTGATCGAGAGCGAGCTGTTCGGCTACGTCGCCGGGGCCTTTACCGGAGCCTCCAGCAAAGGCATGCAGGGGCTGTTGCAACAGGCCGATGGCGGCACCCTGTTTCTCGATGAAATTGGTGATATGCCCCTGGCCTTGCAGACCCGCTTGCTGCGGGTGTTGGCCGAGGGTGAAGTGGCGCCCTTGGGCGCGTCCCAGCGCAAGGCGGTGGACATCCAAGTGATCTGCGCCACACACCGCGACCTGGAAACCCAGGTGGCGGAAGGCAGCTTTCGCGAAGACCTGTATTTCCGCCTGGGCGGCGCGCGGTTTCAGTTGCCGCCGCTGCGCGAACGCAGTGATCGGCTGCGCCTGATTCAGCGGATTCTTGAGGAGGAGTCGGCCCTGTGCGGCGTGCCGGTGCAACTGGCCGGCGCCGCCTTGGAGTGCCTGCTGGGGTATCGCTGGCCGGGCAATGTCCGACAATTGCGACATGTGCTGCGCTATGCCTGCGCGGTGTGCGAGGCCGAGCTGATTCAGCTCAATGACCTACCCGAACAACTGCGCGGCGCCGAGCCGGAACAACTGCTGCGGGAACCGGGCGCCAGCCCCGAACGCCAGGCCCTGCTGGACGCCCTGGTGCGGCACCGCTGGAAGCCCACGGCAGCGGCCAACGCCCTGGGCATCTCCCGCGCCACCCTGTATCGCCGCGTGCACCAGCACGGCATCGAAATGCCCGGCCGCCGCCCCGCCTGAAACCCTAAACAGCCCCACCCTGTAGGAGCCGGCTTGCCGGCGATGGCGGTCTCAGGGGCCCCGTCGCTGGCGAGCCAGCTCCCACACGGCCCCCGGCTAACGCGGGGCGGGCTGGAAGCGCGCGCGGTAGCGGCCGGGGCTTTCACCGGTCCATTTCTTGAAGGCGCGGTGGAAGGCGCTGGGCTCCTGGAAGCCGGTGCGTTCGGCAATCTCGACGATGCTGCTGCCGCTGCGGCGCAGCAGGTCCACCGCCAACCCTCGGCGCACCTCGTCCTTGATTTCCTGGAAGGAGCAACCCTCGCGCTCCAGGCGCCGCCGGCAGGTGCTGGGGCTGATCTGCACCTCGGCGGCAAAGGCCTCCAGGGTCGGCCACTGGCTGTAATGGCTCTGGCGCAAACGCTGATACACCTGGGTCGCCAACCCGTGCTGGTTGCGAAACCGAATCACCAGCCACTGCGGCGCACTGCGCAAAAAGACTTTCAGCGAGGCCAGATCCTGCACCACCGGCAAACGCAGAAACCGGCTGGCAAACTCGATTTCCGTGCGCCCGGCGGCAAAGGTCAGGTTCGGCCCCCACAGCAGCGGATCGTCACTCAGGGCCGGCCGCCCATGGCGAAAGTCCGCCCGGTCGATGGCTATCCGCCGCCCGCCCAACCAGCACAGCAAGCTGATGATCAGCACCAGGAAAGTTTCTTCGCCATAGCGCCCGCTGTCCGGGTCGCCGGCCCGGCTGTCGAGGCTGATCACCGCGCGCTTGCCGCGCACACTGAAGCTGCCGCTAAAGTCACGCAGGAACAGGCTGAAATTGGCCAGGCACTGGCGCAGGGCTTTTTCCAGGGTGGGTTCCTGGATCAGCCCTCGGCAGATCAGGGCGAAACTGCCCGGCGGCATGCCATGGGAATCGAGCTGGAAAAACTCGTCCTGCAACTGCCGAATCTGGATCAGCCACAACGCTGCAAAGGCGCTGGCCGGCACCCGCGCCAACGGGTCCTGCAGCAGTGCCGGTTCGATGCCCGCCTCGGCCAGCACCGCCGCCAGGCGCTCGGGCTGATCGCGCATGGCGTGGGTCATCACCTGGACGAAATAGACCGCGACCGAATCCTTTTCCCGCATCAAGGTTGGGCCCTCTAGTGGCTGTGGACATGGCAAAAAACGCCAGCGCGGTTGACCGCTTTCGGCATAGGCGCCAAGCGCCGACGGGCTCTAGACTCGGCCCCCATACAGCGCATTGCCTGGCGAAAGCGCCATGCTCTGCGAAGGCGTCGAACAAAGGAAGAGCGTTGAAGATGAATCTGCACACTATCGCGGTTATCGGGGCCGGCACCATGGGCAACGGCATCGCCCAGGTCTGTGCCCAAGCGGGCATCAACGTGACCCTGCTGGACATCTCCGAAGGTGCCCTGGACAAGGCCCTGGCCACCGTGGCCAAAAACCTCGACCGCCAAGTGGCCAAGGACACCCTGAGCGAGGCGCAAAAAAACGCCGCCCTGGCGCTGATCCGCACCAGCACCGATTACAGCGCCCTGCGTGACGTGCAACTGGTGATCGAAGCCGCCACCGAAAACCTCGACCTCAAGCTGCGGGTGCTGCAACAGATCGCCGCCCAGGTCAGCCCGGAGTGCGTGATCGCCTCCAACACCTCGTCGCTGTCGATCACCCAATTGGCCGCCAGCGTCAGCCAGCCCGAGCGTTTTATCGGCCTGCACTTCTTCAACCCGGTGCCGGTGATGGGCCTGATTGAAGTGATCCGCGGCCTGCAGACCAGCGACGGGACACACGCCCTGGCCCTGGACCTGGCCCAACGCCTGGGCAAAACCGCAATCACCGCCGGCAACCGCCCGGGCTTCGTGGTTAACCGCATCCTGGTGCCGATGATCAACGAGGCGATCCTGGTGTTTCAGGAAGGCCTTGCCAGCGCCGAGGACATCGACGCCGGCATGCGCCTGGGCTGCAACCAGCCCATCGGCCCCCTGGCCCTGGCCGACCTGATCGGCCTCGACACCCTGCTGGCGATCCTCCAAGCCTTCTACGACGGCTTCAACGACAGCAAATACCGCCCCGCGCCGCTGCTCAAGGAAATGGTCGCCGCCGGCTACCTGGGCCGCAAGACCGGGCGAGGCTTCCATACCTATGGCTGAGCGCTGCTCACGCTTCGCCGAAAGCCGCGACAAGGCCCTGGAGCTGTTCGCCAGCAAGGGCTTTGGCCAGGTCGGCATGCGTGAGCTGGCCAGCCACCTGGGCCTGACCCCGGGTTCGCTGTACCACCATTACCCGAGCAAACAGCACCTGTTGCTGGACCTGATCGAAGAGTTCTACGACGAACTGCACAGCACCCTCAAGCGCCTGCAGCGGCGCAAGCGGCAAGGCGACTGCCTGCCGGCGCTGATCCGCGCCCACCTCAAGCTGCACCGGGAACTGCCGCGGCATTTCCGTTTGGTGGAGCGCGACAGCGGCTGCCTGAACCCCGACCAGCAAGCGCGGGTCGAGCAGTTGCGCCAAAGCTACGAACAGCAACTGCTGGACCTTCTGCACACCCCGCCCGACCTTGGCGAAGGCGCACGACGGGCCACCGGCCATGCACTGGCCAACCTGTTGAACAGCGCCCCCAGTTGGTTCAATGGGCAATCCCTGGCCGAGCGGGAGCGGGAAACCCTGCTGGAAAACCTGCTGACCGGGGCCATCGAGCGCCTGTTGGCCGGCGCTCCAGTGCGCAGTGCGGTGGCCTGAGCCTCAGCGCAGTTGCAGCGGGTCCACCAGGCCGGCGGCGATGGCCATGCCCACCAGTTCCGGCAGGTGTTCGGCCTGCATGCGCTTCATCACCCGTGAGCGATACAGGTCGATGGTCTTGACGCTGACCCCCAACTGCTCGGCAATGTCCCGATTGGTGTAGCCCTGCACCAGCGGCAGCAATACGTCCTTCTCCCGTGGCGTCAGGCTCTCCAGCAAACCGTGCACCCGGGCCTGCCCGGCGCTCTGGCTCTGGTGGCGGTCGGCGCGGCTCAAGGCCTGCTGCACGCTGTCCAGCAACAGCTGTTCGTTGTAGGGCTTTTCGATGAAGTCCACTGCCCCGGCCTTGAACGCCCGGACCACGATGGGCACGTCGGCGTGGCCGCTGACAAAGATCAGCGGCAACTGGATATCGCGCTGGCGCAGTTCCTCCTGGACATTCAAGCCGCCCATGCCGGGCATGCGCACATCCAGCAGCACGCAGGCATTGAGGCTGGGATCGCAGTGTTCGAGAAACGCCCGGCCACTGGTGAAAGGCAGCGCCTTGAGGCCCACCGACTCCAGCAGCCAGACGGTGGAGTCGAGCATGCCCGGGTCGTCGTCGACCACGTACACCACCTGCTGCGCCATGGGGGTCATTGCCTTGCTCCTGTTGTTGGGTGGGACGTTGAATCGGGGTCGGCCGGGGCGCTGGCCGGTAGCCGACAGCACATCGTCAAGCCACGGTCCTGGGGCTGGGCCTGCAAGTCGCCGCCGAAACCTTCGACGATGCTGCGACTCATGGACAGCCCCAACCCCAGGCCGTTGGCCTTGCTGGTGAAGAACGGGGTGAACAACTGCGGCAACTGCTCGACAGACACCCCGGGGCCCTGGTCGCTGACGCTGACCTGCACCCCGCCCCCGGCAGCCGCTTCGGCCCCCAGGACAATGTGGGAGGCCTGCTGCGGATGCACCTCACGATTGGCCTCGATGGCGTTGCGCAGCAGGTTCAGCAACACCTGCTCCAGCAGCACCCGGTCGGCGTACACCGGCGGCAGATTATCCGCCAGGCGCAGCTCGATCGTCACCTGGCAGGCCTGGGCCTCCCAGGCACACAGGCGCACGGTTTCCCGGGCCACGTCGGCCATGTCCAGGGCCTGGACCTGGCGCCTGCCCTTGCGCAGAAAAGCGCGCAAACGCTTGATCACTTCGGCGGCGTGGGTCGCCTGTTCGGCAATCCGCTCCAGGCCCTGGGCGACCTTGCGGACCGCCTCAGGCTGAGTGTCCAGGTTCTGCAAATAGCGCTGGCTGGCGTTGGCGTAATTGACCACCGCCGCCAACGGCTGGTTGATCTCATGGGCGATGCCCGAGGCCAGTTCACCCAGGGTCACCAGGCGCGCGGTGTGGGCCAGTTCGTCCTGGTGATGGCGCTGCTGGGCTTCGCGCAATTCGCGCTCGCTCTGGTCATGGGCCACCAGGGAATAGAAGCGCTCGCCACTGGCGGCGCGATGGGCCAGGAGCATCAGCGACACCGGCACCGAGGCGCCGCCGGCCGGGGGTTGCAGGCGCGCCTCGATGCTCCAGCGGCCGCTGCGCTCAGCGCGCTCCCAACCCTCCCGTTGCAAGCGGCCCAGCACCTCTTGGCTGAGGATCGCGACCAACTCGGGCATCGGCTGCTCGGCCCCCAGGCCCAGGGTGTGCCGGGCGGCCGGGTTGAGGTAAGTCACCGCGCCGCCGGGCTGGATAAACAGCACCGGGTCGGGGTTGGCCTCCACCACTTCCGCCAGCCGCCGTTTGTTCTCTTCAGCCTGGACCCGGGCGGTGATGTCCCGGGACACCGCCACCACTTCCACCACGGTGCCGGTGTAGGTGTCGCGAATCCCCCGGCAGGCGGTCTCGAACCACAGGTAATGGCCGTCGCGGTGGCGGATGCGGTACGTCATGGTGTGGTAACCGTCCTGCTCCAGGGCATCCTGGGTGCGCTGCATCAGCCCGGCCAGGTCCTGGCTGTGGAACAGGCTGCGGGCCAGCAGGCCGCGCAGTTCTTCGGGCCAGTAGCCGAGCAGGGTCCAGGAGGCCGGCGAGGCGTCGAGAAAGCTGCCGTCCGGGGTGTGCCGGGAAATCAGGTCGGTGGTGTTTTCGGTGATCAGCCGGTACAGGCGCCGCGCCTTGGCTGACTCACGCTCGGCCAGGACCTGGGTCGTGGCCTCTTGGCAGCGGGCCAATACCCGCTGCCGGTGCGGGTCAGGGATAAAGGTCCAGAGCAGGATCCGCTCGCCCCACTGGGCCTCCACTTGTTCGATGGCCCGCTGCTGCTCCAGGCAGGCCCGGACCAGGGCTGGGTGATTGACCGGCAACAGCGCCGCGACCTCGCCGCTGGCCACGCCGTCCAGCCATTGGCGCAAGGCTGGATTGAGGTCCAGCGGCCGCGCTTCGGCGTCCAGCAACAGGCTGGGTTGCGGGTCATGGCCAAGCCAGGGTGAGTCCGGCAAGCGGCCTTCGCGCTGCAGGTGCAGCCAGCGGCTCAAGTGGGTGGAGCTGGGCATGGTCGGTCAACCTGTGGGCCAAAGCAGCGAATTATTTTTATAGTATAAATACCATACAACTCAGGTAGTACTTCCATATCAATCGACAAACAGTATATAAAAGACCCCGGATAAGTCACCGAGCTTTCGCTGGGTGTGCTGCGTACCTGGACCTACGCCCTATGGGAAATGGCGCCCTTGCGATCGCCATCGCCGGCAAGCCGGCTCCTACACGGGGATTGATAGGGCCGTTTTCAGCGTATGCAGAACACGCAACGAACGACTCGGCCAATAGAGCTAATAATCAGCCACCGGGTACCCGAACCATGTCCATCTACGAGCAAGGCCTGGCGCCGACTGCCGTCAACCATATCGCCCTCTCCCCCTTGAGCTTCATCGAACGTACCGCTGCGGTTTACCCCGATTACCCGGCGGTGATCCACGGTTCGATCCGTCGCACCTGGGCCCAGACCTACCGCCGCTGCCGGCGCCTGGCCTCGGCCCTGGCCGGACGCGGCATCGGCAAGAACGACACCGTGGCGGTGATGCTGCCGAACATCCCGGCGATGCTCGAAGCGCACTTCGGCGTGCCGATGATCGGCGCCGTGCTCAATGCCCTCAACGTGCGCCTGGACGCCGAGGCCATCGCCTTTATGCTGGCCCACGGCGAAGCCAAGGTGCTGATCGCCGATCGCGAATTCTCCGAGGTGATCCACGCTGCCGTGGCCATGCTCGACCACCCGCCCCTGGTGATCGACCTGGACGACCCGGAATACGGCGAAGGCCAGCCAGTCAGCGACCTGGACTACGAGGCCTTTCTTGCCGAGGGCGATCCCGAATTTGCCTGGCAGTGGCCGGATGACGAGTGGCAAGCCATCGCCCTCAACTACACCTCGGGCACCACCGGCAACCCCAAGGGCGTGGTCTACCACCACCGCGGCGCCTACCTCAATGCCCTGGGCAACCAAATGACCTGGGCCATGGGCAACCACCCCGTGTACCTGTGGACCCTGCCGATGTTCCACTGCAACGGCTGGTGCTACCCCTGGACCGTCACCGCCCTGGCCGGGGTGCATGTGTTTTTGCGCCGGGTCGATCCGCAGAAGATCCTCAACCTGATTCGCGAGCATCAGGTCACCCACCTGTGCGGCGCGCCCATTGTGCTCAATGCCCTGGTGAACATGCCGGAGTCGGCTAAGGCCGCCATCGACCACCCGGTCAACGCCATGGTGGCCGGCGCCGCGCCACCGGCCAAGGTGATCGGTGCGGTGGAAGAAATGGGCATCAAGGTGACCCACGTCTACGGCCTGACCGAGGTCTATGGCCCGGTCACCCTGTGCGCCTGGCACGCGGCCTGGGACGAGTTGCCCCTGGAGCAGCGGGCCCAGATCAAGTCACGCCAGGGCGTGCGCTACCCCACACTGGAAGGGGTGATGGTGGCCGACCCGAAAACCCTTGAACCGACACCGCGGGACGGCCAGACCATCGGCGAGATCTTCATGCGCGGCAACACCGTGATGAAGGGTTACCTGAAGAACCCCAGCGCCACCGCCGAGGCCTTCGAGGGCGGCTGGTTCCACACCGGCGACCTGGGGGTGACCCACCCGGACGGCTACATTGAGATCCGCGACCGGCTCAAGGACATCATCATTTCCGGCGGCGAGAACATCTCCACCATCGAGTTGGAAGGCGTGCTCTATCGCCACCCGGCGGTGCTGGAAGCGGCCGTGGTGGCCCGGCCCGACGAAAAATGGGGCGAGACACCCTGCGCCTTCATTACCCTCAAGGCCGATCACCAGGACGTGCGCGAAGCAGACATCATCGCCTTCTGCCGCGAGCACTTGGCGGGCTTCAAAGTGCCGCGCACCGTGGTGTTCAGCCAATTACCCAAGACCTCCACCGGCAAGATCCAGAAATTCGTCCTGCGCGACATGGCGAAAAACCTCTAGCCTGCATACACGCCCCTGTAGGAGCTGGCTTGCCGGCGATGGCGTCCACCCGTGCGACGCCAGGCTTATGGGCCCCTTCGCCGACAAGCGGAGCGCCGCCCGGCCGGCTCCTACCAGGTGGCGGGGTCTGCGTTTTTATTCACGCGGCCACGGCCGTTCAACCTCCCCTTTTGCCCGAGGTTCCTGCAATGCCCGAATTCAATGCTCCGCTGCGCGATATGCGCTTCGTTCTGCATGAAGTGTTCAACGCGCCCAAGCTCTGGGCCCGTTTGCCGGCCCTGGCCGACACCGTGGACGCCGACACCGCCGATGCGATTCTCGAAGAGGCGGCCAAGGTCACCGCCAACCTGATCGCCCCGCTCAACCGCAGCGGCGACGAGGAAGGCGCGCAGTGGCAGGCTGGCCAGGTCAGCACGCCGCAAGGTTTCAAAGAGGCCTACAGCACCTACATCCAAGGCGGCTGGGTCGGCCTCAGCGGCAACCCGGCCTACGGCGGCATGGGCATGCCGAAGATGCTCGCGGTGCAGTTCGAAGAAATGCTCTACGCCGCCAACTCCAGCTTCGCCCTGTACTCGGCCCTGAGTTCCGGGGCCTGCCTGGCCATCGACGCCCACGCCAGTGAAACCCTCAAGGCGCTGTACCTGCCGCCGATGTACGAAGGCCGCTGGGCCGGCTCCATGTGCCTGACCGAGGCCCACGCCGGCACCGACCTGGGGATTATCCGCACCCGCGCCGAACCCCAGGCCGACGGCAGCTACCGCATCAGCGGCAGCAAGATCTTCATCACCGGCGGCGACCAGGACCTGACCGAAAACATCATCCACCTGGTGCTGGCCAAGCTGCCGGACGCCCCCGCCGGGCCCAAAGGCATCTCGCTGTTCCTGGTGCCGAAAATCCTGGTGGACCAGAACGGCGCCCTGGGTGCGGCCAACGCCGTAGGCTGCGGTTCCATCGAACACAAGATGGGCATCAAGGCCTCGGCCACCTGCGTGATGAACTTCGACGGCGCCACCGGCTGGCTGATCGGCGAGGCCAACAAGGGCCTGGCGGCGATGTTCACCATGATGAATTACGAGCGCCTGTCGATCGGCATCCAGGGCATCGGTTGCGCCGAAACCTCTTACCAGAACGCCCGCACCTACGCCCGGGAACGGCTGCAAAGCCGCTCCCCGGCCGGCGCCGTGGCCAAGGACAAGGTGGCCGACCCGATCATCGTCCACCCCGATGTGCGGCGCATGCTGCTCAGCATGAAAGCCATGACCGAAGGCGGCCGCGCCTTTGCCAGCTACGTGGGGCAACAACTGGACCTGGCCAAATTCGCCGACCAGCCTCAGGAGCGGCACAACGCCGAAGCCCTGGTGGCGCTGTTGACCCCGGTGGCCAAGGCGTTTTTCACCGACACCGGCCTGGACAGCTGCGTGCACGGCCAGCAAGTGTTCGGCGGCCACGGCTACATCCGCGAATGGGGCCAGGAACAACTGGTGCGCGACGTGCGCATCGCGCAGATCTACGAAGGCACCAACGGCATCCAGGCCCTGGATTTGCTGGGGCGCAAAGTGGTGGGCAACGGCGGCGTGGCCCTGCGCCTGTTCACCGGGGAAATCCGCGACTACGCCCAGCAGGCCGGCGCGGCCTACAGCACCGAGCTGCTGGATGCGGTGCAGCGCCTGGAAAGCCTCAGCGACTGGCTGCAGGAACAGGCACGCCTCAATCCCCACGCCATTGGCAGCGCCTGTGTGGAATACCTGCACCTGTTCGGCTACGTGGCCTATGCCTACCTGTGGGCGCGCATGGCCCAGGTCGCCGAGCAACAGCAAAGTGCCGACCCGGCGTTTTACCGCGCCAAGCAGGCCACCGCGCGCTTCTACTTCAGCCGTTTGCTGCCGCGCATCCTCAGCCTGGAACAAAGCATCCGCGCGGGCAGTGACCCGTTGTTCGAGCTGGACGCCGAGCAGTTCTGAGGCGCCTGCGGCCTCTCCTCTACCGACGATGGCGACGCCTGGCGCGCCATCGCAGTCGGGGAAACCCCACACAAATCACACAAGAAGCCCATGCAGCAGGCCGACGCTCGCTGCATACTGCCGCCCGAACCAGCAAAAGGACTTCCTGTGTCAGCCCAACTTCTGATCGCCCTCAGCGCCGCCATCGTGCTCGCACTGGGGCTCCTGCACCTGTTTTTCACCTTCTTTAGCACCCGCTTCCAGCCCCGCGACACCGCCTTGGGCGCGCAGATGAAAGTCGTTTCGCCGCGCATCACCGACCAGACCAGCATGTGGCGAGCCTGGGTTGGCTTCAACGCCAGCCATAGCCTGGGGGCCATGCTGTTCGGCCTGATCTACGGCTACCTGGCACTGTTCCAGCCACTGCTGCTGCAACACTCAAGCTTTTTGCTTGGGCTCGGCGCGCTGTTCCTGGCCAGCCTGTTGCTGCTCGCCCGCCGCTACTGGTTCAGGGTGCCGTTGATCGGCATCAGCTGCGCCCTGGTGCTGTACCTCAGCGGCCTGAGCCTGCTGTAGCGCCGCACGCTATTCAACGCTCCGAGCCGCCTCGGGGCGTGATTCCCCCTCACCCTTTGATGAGAACGACAATGCCTCGCCCGTTGACCCTGTGGTTATGGATGTTCACCGCCCTAAGCTGGATCGCTTGCGCGATTCCGTTGCTGCTGCTGGGCTTTTTCGACTGGTGCCTGATCACCCCCTCGGAAGTCAGCGGCACCCTGTTCGGCGGCGCCATGGGCACCCAGATGTACCTGTCGGGCTGGGCCGTGGCCACGGTTGCCCTGGCCGTGACCCTGGTGTTTCGTCTGCCGGGATCGACCCTGGCCTGGATCGGCGCCGGCATCATGCCCCTGGTCATGGGCGCCGGTTGGCTGCTGTTCTACCCGGACGATGCCGACGGCCACCTGATGTTCAGCCCGCAACAACATGAGATCGGCGTGGCGATGCTGGTGGGGGCCGCCTTCCTGCTCAGCGGCGAATACCTGCGCCGACGCCGGCTGAAAAAGCCCGTGGCGCCGCCCAAGGCCGGTTTCTTGCTGCTGCTCCGGACCCTGGTCGCGGGCCTCTTGGTGAGCGTTTTCACCCTGGTGCCCTGGACGATCTACAAGGAGCTGACCCTGCCCACCTGTGCCTTCAACAAGGCCGGCCAGCAATTGAGCGTGTGCATCGGGCATGACTCGGAAGAACACATAATCGTCGATTGAATCGCGTCGCTTCCGGCACTCTCCAGCCCGTTGGACGAGCGTCGGCAGCAGGCCAGAACCGCTCCGGCGCCGACGACCGGCGAGCCCTTTTCTTTAGCACATGAGTACTCCGATGCCTCGCTACTTCTCCCTGTGGTTAGGGTTCTATTACTGCGCCAGCGCACTGGCAATCTGCGCCCTGGTGCTGGGCCTGGGCTACATCAACTGGGACCTGATCAAACCCATTGACGTCGGCGGCACCCTGTTCGGCGGTGGCATGGGCGCCGCGGCGCAATTGATGGGGTGGGCCATCGTCTTTACGAGCCTGATGCTGTGCCTGCTGTTGCGCCTGCCCGGGGCCACCCTCGGCAGCCTGGTCAGCGGAGCGCTGCTGCTGGGCATCAGCGCCGGCTGGCGGCTGTTCTATCCGGACGACTCCGACGGCAACCGGCTCTATAGCCCGAGCCCTCGGGAAATCGACTTGATGCTGATGATCGGCGCGGCGCTGTTCTACGGCAGCTGGGTGCTTTGGCGTCGGCGCCGGGCCATGCCCCGGGTCAAGCCGGTGCCCGGCCTGATGCTGGCCATCAGGACCCTGTTGGCGGCCTGCATCGCCGGCTGCGCCCTCTTCGTAATGCTGAAACTGCTACAGCCGCCGCTGCCGACGTGCGCGTTCAACAAGGCCGGGCAGCAGTTGTCGATCTGCCTGGGGGATGGCCTGAATGAGCGGGTGATTGTCGATTAGCCCTCCAACATCCCGATTTTTCTCCTGCCACCGGCCAGCCCTGCGCGGCTAACGACGCAGATTGGCCAGTGGATCGTAGGCCTTCGGCCGTTCTGTCTTGCCCGGTTGCGGGGCCGGGTCCAGCGGCGCTTTGGCCGGGCCAATGGGGTCGACCTGGGGATCGGCCAGGTCCGGAGAATCCGGATCAAATCCCAGCTCGTCCTGGCCGGATGCATGCTCCGAAGAGCTCGGCCCGCTCGGTGTCTGGCTGTTCGGTGTCTTATTGTTCATCGGTGCCTCCTGGGCAGTTCCCGCAAAGCCGCGGGCCTGTCACCTGAGATCCCTCCTGCGCGCCCGCGTGCGACTGCCCGGACAAACGGCCACACACCGATTAACACTCCGGCTATGACGGCCGACAACCCGATAAATATATATTTCAAAGCCAGCAAAATGGCGCATTGCCATTATTTGTACGCTTTGTTACAAGATTGAAATTTTTGATAAGGATCATCAGATAAGTCGCCGCCCGGATTCCCGGCGCGGCCGTATCTGCGCGCCTCATTGATGCTCCAGCCGGCCAACCCGCCGCGCCTCATTACCCCAGACAAGGAACAGGACCATGGTCATGCAAACCACTTTTGACGGACCGGAATCGGACTACAGCTTCAGTGACGCCGGCGGCAATATTGAAGTCAGCAAGGACGGCGCCGTCGTCGCCAGTTCGGAAGGTCTGAGCGGTGACCTGGTCCTGACCCTCGGTGAAAGCGTTATCACTGCCAGCCGTGAGGTCGACACCGTCCACGCCTCCGGCAGCGTCGAAGACCCCTATGTCACCGCCCTCGACGACGGCGGCTATGTGCTGACCTGGTCTGTGGACAACGACAGTTTCGAAGGCATTGTGGTCAAGCGCTACTCCGCCAGCGGCGAGATGATCCAGCGCACCAACATCCCAACCCCGGATGTCGATGACCCTTCAATCACTGCCCTGAAAAATGGCCAGTTCATCCTGGCCTGGACCTCGGAGAACGATAACGACGTCTCCACGGTGTACACCCAGCTGTTCGGCGCCGACGGCAACACCAGTGGCAGCGTGGTCAAAGTCGCCAGCTCCGCCACATTCGACCTGGAAGACGCCAAGGTCACCGTCCTCAGCGATACCAAGTACATCGTCACCTGGGGCGAAACCCACGACGACGTATCGAACAACCCCCTGCTGGAACTGACCGACATCAAATCGGTGGTCTACACCAACGGCAGCCCCGGCGCCGTGCAGACCCTGGTCACCCGTGACAGCACCTTGGGCGAAGCCGACGATTCGACCATCCTCAAGGGGGCCGACGGCAAGTTCTGGCTGACCTACACCGTGCAAAAGGTCACTAACCCAGAGAGCAACAACCCTACCTTCACCTCGAAATTCCTCGTCAGCCAGTTGGACGCCAACGGCAAGCTGATCGCCGGCGCCCCAATTGTTCTCGATACCCTGACCAGCAGCAATGGTTATGCCTCCTACTTCGGCGTGGTCGAGGTCAATGGCCAGTTCGTGGTCAGCCACGTCACTGAAGGCACCGGCACCCAAGACCGGGTGATCGTCACCCAGCTTTACGACAACACATTCGTGGCCATCGGCAACCCGGTGGAAATCAGCAGCGGCCAATCGATCAATGGCGCGACCATCGCCGAGCTGCCCAATGAAGGCGGCTACGTCCTGGCCTGGAGCGAGTACAACCCGAGCGGCGGCGGCAACGTTTACATTCAGCGCTTCGATGCCAATGGCGTTGAAAAAGACGGTTCGCCGATTCTGGTAGGCACTGCCGCGTCGGGCAACTTCCTGCGCGACGCGCCGGTGGTCACTGTGCGTGACGGCGGCACTGTGGTGGTGAGCTGGGAAAGCAGCAGCAACAGCACTCCGAACGAAGTAGACATCAACGTCCAGAAGGTCACCAATGCGGGCCTGCTGGTGGGTTCCACGACCACCACCATCACCGGTGACGCCCACGACAACACCCTGAACTGGAGCGGTACCGACGACGTCACCCTCGACGGTGGCGCGGGTACCGACACCGCCGGCCTGCTGGGGACGAGCGCGGAGCATCGCTTCACTCAGGACAGCGCTGGCAACATCGTGGTCCAGGGCAACCAGGACACCACCCTGCAGAGCATCGAGAAGGTCCAGTTCACGGGCAACGAAACCATCAGCATCAACGACAACCGCTTCGACAACGAAGCCGGTGCCGTGGTGTCCATGGAGCCCAACTCCACTCAACTGAGCAATGGCAACTACGTGGTGGTCTGGGAACAGGCAGGGGAATTCCACGTGCAGCAATTTGACGCCAGCCACACCCTGCTCCACGACCAACTGCTGAACAGCAATACCGGCACCAATCCAGTGATCACTGCCGGCAAGGATGGGGCTTACCTGATCGGCTGGATCACCGAAGGCAACCTGCTGCAGATCCAAAGTTACAACGGGTCGGGTACGGCCACCGGCGAACCAATCAGCTTCTCGCCACAAGACAGTGACAACGCCAATGTCCGTTTCGAAGACATGGCAATCACCGTCCTGGCCAACGGCAACTACGCCGTGACCTGGTCCGAAGAGATGAATGGCGCCCAGGGCAGCAGCTCGCCGTTCTTCGCCTCCGAAACCTTCGTGCAGATTTTCGATGGCACCACCCACCTTGCCATCACCGACATGGTCCAGGTCGACACCAAGACCCAGGACGGCAAGGTCTTCGCGGGCGAACCGAGCATCACCAACCTGGGCACCGGTTTTGCCATTGCCTGGGAACGTGAAACCGGCTCCTCGGGCAACGTCGATGTCTACCTGCAGCGCTACGACGCCGCCGGCAAGGCCGTCGGTGCCAATACCCTGGTCAACACCACCACCGCAGGCGAGCAGTCCGGCGCCAAAATCACCACCCTGGGCGACGGCAGCCTGGTGGTGACCTGGGTCAGCCTGACCTTCAAGAACGACGAGCCAGTGAGCGGCAACGTCTACATGCAGCGCTACAGCGACAAAGGCGCGAAGCTGGGTGGCGAGACCCTGGTCAACACCGCCACCAAGGAAATCCAGGGTGAGCCCGCCATCACCGCCCTCAAGGACGGCGGCTATGTCATCAGTTGGGCCACGTCGGACGAAGCCTCACGCTCTGCCGACGCGCACCTGTATGCGCAGATTTTCGACAAGAACGGCGCCAAGGTCGGCGGCCAGTTGCTGATCAACACCTCAGAGAACGATATGTTCCCGGTGGTCAACGCCACCGCGGACGGCGGCTTCGTGGTCACCTGGGAAGACCTGTCCGGGGAGCGCGACGTTAACGGCAACAATGTGTCTGGCGACATCCACAGCCAGCGCTTTGACTCGACCGGCCACTCCACCGTCCTCACCGGCGATGACGGCGACAACACCCTGATCTGGACCGGCAGCAACCCGATCGTCCTGGAAGGCGGCGCTGGCAATGACACCCTGGTGGGCGGCGATGCCAACGATATTCTCAAGGGCGGCACCGGCGATGACCGCCTCGACGGCGGTCTGGGTGCCGATGTCCTCAGCGGCGGCCTAGGCAACGACACCTACGTGGTGAACAACCTCCAGGACCAGATCATCGAGAACACCGGCGAAGGCACCGACACCGTCGAGTCTTCTATCACCTGGACCCTGGGCGCCAACCTGGAAAACCTGACCCTGACCGGCTCCGCCGCGATCAACGGCACCGGCAACGAACTGGACAACGTACTGATCGGCAACAGCGCCAAGAACACCCTCAGCGGTGGCGCGGGCAACGACACCCTCGACGGCGGCGCCGGCGTGGATACGTTGATTGGCGGGGCCGGCAACGACACCTACATCGTCGACCTGCTGACCAATGGCACAGGCACCAAGGCCACCCTGGCCCTGGAAGACACCATCACCGAGAAAGCCGGTGAAGGTGACCTGGACGTGCTGCAACTGCGCATGAGCGACTCGGCCGTCGCCAACTTCAGCGGTTCGGCAGCCGTGACCCTGGGCGCCAACCTGGAAGTGCTGGATGCGCGCAACACCGGCACCCTGGCCATCACCCTTAACGGCAACGCCGCGGACAACCGCATCATCGGCAACGCCGGGAATAACATCCTCGACGGCAAGGCCGGCATCGACACCCTGATCGGTGGCGCGGGCGACGACCTGTACATCCTCGATAACGCCGCTGAACTGGCCCTGGTTGAAGAGGAGGCAGGCGAAGGCAACGACACGCTGCAGATCGGCTACAACAACACCAACAAGACCGAAGCCCAGAGCATCGACCTCAGCGTCGGCAACCTGGTGAACTTCGAAAACGTTACCGTCACCGGCACCGGCCTGTTCAACCTCACCGGCAACAACCTGGGCAACAAGCTGACCGGTAACGCGGCGGCCAACGTCATCACCGGCGGCACGGGCAACGACACCCTCGATGGCAAGAACGGTGGCGATACCCTGACCGGCGGCGACGGCGATGACACCTACTTTGTCTACAGCGACAAGGACCAGGTGATTGAGGAACTCAACGGCGGTACCGACACGGTCAACGTGGTGTCCTACGCCAAGAACACCTACACCCTGGCAGACAACATCGAGAACGCCGTGGCCTACTCCGCCGCCGCGATCAACCTCACCGGCAACGCCCTGAACAACACACTGACCGGCAATGCCGCCGCTAACATCCTGGATGGTGGTGAAGGTGCCGACCGCCTGGTCGGTGGCAAAGGCAATGACACCTACATCGTCGATAACGTCGGTGACGTGGTGGTCGAACTGTTCAACGAAGGCGTTGACACCGTCAAGTCGTCCGTCGACTACACCCTGACGGACAACGTCGAGAACCTGACCTTGACCGGCTCGGGTGCGATCAACGGTACCGGCAATGCCCTGAACAACATCATCACCGGCAACGGGCTGGCCAACGTGCTGGATGGTGGTGCTGGCGTAGACACGCTGATCGGCGGGGCCGGCAACGACACCTACATCGTTGACCTGCTGGCCAAGGGCACCGGCAACAAGGCCACCGTGGCCCTGGAAGACACCGTCACCGAGAAAGCCGGTGAAGGTGACCTGGACGTGCTGCAACTGCGCATGAGCGACTCGGCCGTCGCCAACTTCAGCGGTGTCGCAGCCGTGACCCTGGGCGCCAACCTGGAAGTGCTGGATGCTCGCAACACCGGCACCTTGGCCATCACCCTGAACGGTAACGCCGCCAACAACCGCATCATCGGCAACGCCGGGAATAACATCCTCGACGGCAAGGCCGGCATCGACACCCTGATCGGTGGCGATGGCGACGACCTGTACATCCTCGACAACGCCGCCGAACTGGCGCTGGTCCAGGAAGAGGCCGACGAAGGCAACGACACCCTGCAGATCGGCTACAACAACACCAGCAAGACCGAAGCCCAGAGCATCGACCTCAGCGCCGGCAACCTGGTGAACTTCGAAAACATCACCGTCACCGGCACCGGCCTGTTCAATCTCACCGGCAACAACCTGGGCAACAAACTGACCGGTAACGCGTCGGCCAACGTCATCACCGGCGGCACGGGCAACGACGTCCTCGACGGCAAGAACGGTGGCGATACCCTGACCGGCGGCGACGGCGATGACACCTACTTTGTCTACAGCGACAAGGACCAGGTGATCGAGGAACTCAACGGCGGTACCGACACGGTCAACGTGGTGTCCTACGCCAAGAACACCTACACCCTGGCGGACAACATCGAAAACGCCGTGGCCTACTCCGCCGCCGCGATCAACCTCACCGGCAACGGCCTGAACAACATCCTGACCGGCAATGCCGCCGCTAACATCCTGGATGGTGGTGAAGGTGCCGACCGCCTGGTCGGTGGCAAAGGCAATGACACCTACATCGTCGACAACGTCGGTGACGTGGTGGTCGAACTGCTCAACGAAGGCGTGGACACCGTCAAGTCGTCCATCGACTACACCCTGACGGACAACGTCGAGAACCTGACCCTGACCGGCTCGGGCGCGATCAACGGCACCGGCAACGCCCTGAACAACATCATCACCGGCAACAACCTGGCCAACGTGCTGGACGGTGGCGCCGGTGTGGACCAACTGATCGGCGGTGACGGCAACGACACCTACCTGGTCGACCTGGTGATCAAGGGCACCGGGGCCAAGGCCACGGCTACCTTGGAAGACACTGTGGTGGAGAAGGCTGGGCAAGGCGATGACACCCTGATCTTGCGCACCGACTCCGATGCCTTTGCGAACTTCATCGGCAAGGCCAGCGTCACCCTGGCCGCCAACGTGGAGAACCTGGATGCACGGGGTACCGGCCTCCTGAACCTGAGCCTGACCGGTAACGCCAGCGACAACCTGATCATCGGCAACGCCGGCAACAACGTGATCAACGGCGGCGCCGGCAACGACACCCTGGCAGGCGCCGAGGCCAGGACACCCTGACCGGCGGCGCAGGCAAGGATGTATTTGTCTTCAGCGCGGGCGACTCGAACGTGGACAGCGACGGCACCGGCATTGATGTCATCACCGACTTCAACATCAAGGACGACACCATTGGTTTCGATCAACTGGGCGTCACCCTGGACAGCGATTCGGTGAAGACCATCAGCGGCGTGCAAACCGGCTACGCCTCACTGCTGGAAGCCGCCAACGCCTTGTTCAGCGATACCGTCAAGGCCGTGATCGGCTACGACAAAGGCAATGCCTATGTCTTCGTCGATACCGATGATGCCCTGGGCGCGGACACTGCGATCAAGCTGGTGGGCGTCAAGGGCGACGTGAACATTGGTGCCATCAAGCTGGTCGCCGATGACTTTCACCTGACCCCTCCCTGATCCGTTGCGCTGATGCGCAGATTGTAAAGGCGGTAAAAAAGGCCGCTACCTTCGGGTAGCGGCCTTTTTTTACCTCTGGGAAAAGCGCTGTAGCGCGACTGGCAAGGGTTACAGGCTGAAGTCCTCGACGCTCAGCTCGGTGATCCCCACCAGCTTGATCGAGAAGTCGGCGACCTTGTCCGCATTGTGGGTGCCATAGACCACCAGGTCGTTGCCGACCACCTGGTACACCAACTCCTTGGCGCCGCCACTGAACACCCCGCCTTGCACCAACTTGTAGCCCTTGAGGGCCGAGAAATCGAGCTGGTCGATGCCGCTGGTGAAGTTGTGGATCACGTCCTGTTTGTCGTTGAGCCCCAGTTCCTTGAGGGTGTTGAACTTGAAGGTGTCCTTGCCGCTGTTGCCGAACATCGTGTCGGCACCGAGGCCGCCGATCAGGGTGTTGAGGCCGCCGGCACCGGCCTGCAGTTGGTCATCCCCGGCCCCGCCATTAAGGGTGTTATCGCCCAGGTTGCCGATGATCAAGTTGTTGCCGACGTTACCGGTCAGGCTCAGGTTCAGGTTACCGGTGCCGCTGGCATCCAGGTTCTCCAGGTTGGCGCCCAGGGTCACCGCAGCCTTGCCGGTAAAGGCGTTGATGGCGTCGGTGCCCATGCGCAGCACCAGGGTGTCATCGCCTTGCCCGGCCTTCTCCACCACGGTGTCTTCCAGGGCCACGGTGGCCTTGGTACCGCTGCCTTTGACGATCAGGTCGACCACATAGGTGTCGTTGCCAGCGCCGCCGATCAGCGTATCGACGCCCGCGCCACCGTCCAGCACGTTGGCTAATCCGTTGCCGGTGATGAGGTTATTCAGGGCGTTGCCGGTGCCGTTGATCGCCCCCGAACCGGTCAAGGTCAGGTTCTCGACGTTGGCGGTCAGGCTGTAGTCGATGGACGATTTGACGGTGTCCACGCCTTCGTTGGCTTCCTCCACGACCACATCGCCGAGGTTGTCGACGATGTAGGTGTCATTGCCTTTGCCACCCACCAGACGGTCGGCACCTTCGCCGCCATCGAGGATGTTGGCCGCCGCGTTGCCGGTCAGGATGTTGTTCAGGGCGTTGCCGGTCAGGTTGATCGCCGCCTTGGAGTAAGCCACGGCATTCTCGATATTGGCTTCCAGGCTGTAGGTGTTTTTGGCGTAGGCCACCACGTTGACCGTGTCGATACCGCCGTTGAGTTCCTCGATCACCCGATCCTTGTCGCTGTAGACAAAGTAGGTGTCATTGCCTGTGCCGCCGGTCAGGGTATCGCCGCCATTCTTGCCGTCGAGGGTGTCTGCACCGCTGCCGCCGGTGATGACATTGGCCGCCGCGTTACCGGTCAGTTTGTTACCTAGGTTGTTGCCGGTGAGGTTGAACAAGCCTGCACCGGTGACGGTGATGTTCTCGAAGTTCACCAGATTGCCGGCGCTGAGGTCGATGCTCAGTGCTTCGGTCTTTGAGGCGTTTTTGTAGCCGATCTGCAGGGTGTCGTTGCCCTCGCCCGCCTCTTCCTGGACCAGCGCCAGTTCGGCGGCGTTGTCGAGGATGTACAGGTCGTCGCCATCGCCACCGATCAGGGTGTCGATGCCGGCCTTGCCGTCGAGGAGGTTATTGCCGGCGTTGCCGATGATGCGGTTGCTCGCGGCGTTACCGTTCAGGGTGATGGCCAGGTTGCCGGTACTCTGGGCGTCCAGCCATTCCAGGTTAGCGCCCAGGGTCACGGCTGCCGCGCCGCTGAAATTGGCGATGGCTGCGTCACTCATGCGCAGTTGCAGCACGTCCTGAACACCCCCATCGGCTTTTTCGGTGATGCTGTCTTCCAGGGCCAGGGTGGCCTTGGCGCCAGTGCCCTTGGTCAGCAGGTCGACGATGTAGGTGTCGTTGCCTTTGCCACCCACCAGGCTGTCCACTCCGGCTCCGCCGTCGAGGATGTTGTCCTGGTCGTTGCCGGTGATGCTGTTCTTCAGTTCGTTACCCGTGCCATTGATCGCGCCAGAACCGGTCAGCACCAGGTGCTCGACGTTGGCGCTCAGGCGGTAATTGACCGAAGCCCTGACGGTGTCGATGCCTTCGTTGAACAGCTCGGTCACTTCATCGCCGACGTTATCGACGACGTAGGTGTCATTGCCTTGCCCTCCGACCAGCGTATCGGCGCCCAAACCGCCATCGATCCAGTCATTGCCGGCATAGCCCAGCAGTACATCAGTGCCGGAGCTGCCGGTGATGGTGTCGTTGCCTTTCAGGACATAGGCGTAAGTGGCCTGGGTGTCACCCTCGCTCAACGCAAAGTTGGACATCACCGCAGCGCTCACGGAAATGCCACTGACGGTGTACTTCAAGACGCCGCCCACGGAGAGACTGGTGCTGGTCACCGTGCCGGTGACGCTGTCATCGTCCCAATAGGTGAGACGCCCAATAAAGGTCTGGCTCTGGTAACCGTTGCCGATGGTCAGCGAAGTGTCCTCCGCAGCCTGTACATCCCAGTACCAATCTTGCTCCTGCGTGAAATCAAAGCTGCTAGATACCTGCACCGTCGCCATTCAAGTCACCTGTTTATTGTCTTGGAAAGGCCGGGACAGCAGCACCCGGCGCCAAGAAGGTAACAAATCAGACATAAAATTGCCGACCGAAAACTGGGGCGCAAGATCGCCGACCCGGCGAAACAACCGCCCCCGTTCACACCCGTCAATCAGGTACCGCGTAGTAAATATCGCTCAAGGCTATGCTGTTGACCCCCGTGAGCTTGATGGCGAAATCCGCCGCTGCGCCGCCGTCGACCGTGCCGTACAACACCCCGCCCAGCAGTTTGAGCTGCCCGGCGCCAGTGAAATCGGCGTTGCTGGCGATGAGCTCGAAGCTGGTGCCCAGCCCGCTCAGGTCGATATGGTCGATACCTGATTTGAAGTCGCTGATGGTGTCCCAGGTGGTGCTGTCGCTGACTGTGCCCAACTGCGCCAGGTTGTCGAAGACGAAGGTGTCCGCCCCCGCCCCGCCGGTGAAGACATTCTGCGCGGTATTGCCGATAAGGACGTTATTCAGGGCATTGCCGGTCAGGTTGAGCTTGACCCCAGCTTCGGTGGAGCTGACGTTGAGGTTCTCCACATTGGCAGCCAGGGTGATCGTCACCGCTGCCAGGCCGGCGGTGCCGCCATAGACCTCAACGCTGTCGATGCCTTGGCCCGCCAGCTCGATGACCTGGTCTTCCAGCTGGTTCTTGGCGGTCAGGTCGACCACATAGTAATCATCGCCAAAGCCGCCCTTGAGGGTGTCGGCACCGCCGTAGCCGTCAAGGAAGTTGTCGCCACTGTTGCCGGTGATGATGTTGGCCAGGGAGTTGCCTTCACCATAAATATCGCCAGTGCCGGTGAGCACCAGGTTGTCCACGCCGGACTGCAGGTCGAGGCTATAGCTGACACTGGTTTCGATGGTGTCGATGCCCCCGCTGTCGAGCACTTGGTCGTTGATATTATCGACGATGTAGGTGTCATTGCCGGCACCGCCCTGCATCAGGTCCGCCCCCAACCCGCCATCGATGCGGTTGTTCCCGGCGTTACCGGTCAGGACGTTGTCCAGGTCATTGCCCACCAGATTGAAGGCACCGCTGGCCAGCACCACGGCGTTTTCAATGTTGCCGACCAGGGTATAGCTGTTGCCAGCGTAGGCCATGACGTTGACGGTGTCGGTGCCGCCGGTGAGTGTTTCCTGCACCTGGTCCAGGTTGCTGTAGACGTAATAGGTGTCGTCGCCGTCGCCACCGATCAGGGTGTCGGCGCCTTTCTTGCCGTCCAGGGTGTCATTGCCCAGCCCGCCGATCAGGGTGTTGGCCGAGGCATTGCCGATCAACAGGTTGTCCAGTGCGTTACCGGTGAGGTTGAACAAGCCGGTGCCGAGCACACTGAGGTTGTCGATGTACTGCAGGCTGGGGTCGTTGAGGTTGATGGTCTGGACCTGGGGTCCGCTGTTCAGGTAGGTGACGCGCAGGCTGTCGACGCCCTCGTCCTCCAGTTCCTGGATCAGCCCCAGCTCGCTGACCGAATCGACCACGTAGGTGTCATCGCCCAGGCCTCCGATCAAGGTGTCGATGCCAGCCTTGCCATCGAGGATGTTGGCACCGTCACTGCCTATCAGGATGTTGGCCGCCGCGTTGCCGGTCAGGTTGATGGCCAGGGTGCCGGTGTCGGTGGCATCCAGGTTCTCCAGGTTGGCCCCCAGGGTGATCGTCACCGTCGCCAGGCCAGTAGTGCCGCCATAGAGTTCAACACTGTCGTTGCCTTGGTCGACCAGCTCGATAACGCTGTCTTCCAAGAGGTTCTGGGCTGTCAGGCCGACCCGGTAACGGTCATCCCCCAAGCCGCCCTTGAGCGTATCCACGCCACCCAAGCCGTCCAGGTCGTTGTTGCCACTGTTGCCGGTGAGGGTGTTGGCCAGGGCGTTGCCTTCGCCGTCGATATTGCCACTGCCGGTGAGCACCAGGTTATCCACGCCGGACTGCAGACCCAGGCTGTAGCTGACGCTGGTTTCGATGGTGTCGATGCCTGCGCTGTCGAGTACCAGGTCATTGACGTTATCAACGATGTAGGTGTCATTGCCGGCGCCGCCCTGCATCAGGTCCGCCCCCAAACCGCCGTCGATGCGGTTGGCCCCGGCGTTGCCGGTCAGGGTGTTGTCCAAGGCGTTGCCCACCAGATTGAAGGTGCCACTGGCCAGCACCACGGCGTTTTCGATGTTGTCGACCAAGGTATAGCTGTTGCCAGCGTAAGCCATGACATTGACGGTGTCGGTACCGCCATTGAGCGCTTCCTGCACCTGGTCCAGGTTGCTGTAGACGTAATAGGTGTCATCGCCGTCGCCACCGATCAGGGTGTCGGCGCCTTTCTTGCCGTCCAGGGTGTCGTTACCCAGCCCGCCGATCAGGGTGTTGGCCGAGGCATTGCCGATCAACACATTATCCAGATCGTTACCGGTGAGGTTGAACAGCCCGGTGCCGAGCACACTGAGGTTGTCGATGTACTGCAGGCTGGGGTCGTTGAGGTTGATGGTCTGGGCCTGGGTGCCGCTGTTCAGGTAAGTGACGCGCAGTGTGTCGACACCCTCGTTCTGCAACTCCTGGATCAGCCCCAATTCAGCGGCCGAATCGACCACGTAAGTGTCGTTACCCAAACCACCGATCAAGGTGTCGATGCCGGCCTTGCCATCAAGGATATTGGCGCCGTCGCTGCCCGTCAGCACGTTGGCCGCGGCGTTGCCGGTCAGGTTGATGGCCAGGGTGCCGGTGTCGGTGGCATCCAGGTTCTCCAGGTTGGCTCCCAGGGTGATCGTCACCGTCGCCAGGCCAGTGGTGCCGCCATAGAGTTCAACACTGTCGTTGCCTTGGTCGACCAGCTCGATAACGCTGTCTTCCAAGAGGTTCTTGGCCGTCAGGGCGACCCGGTAACGGTCATCCCCCAAGCCGCCCTTGAGCGTATCCACGCCACCCAAGCCGTCCAGGTCGTTGTTGCCACTGTTGCCGGTGAGGGTGTTGGCCAGGGCGTTGCCTTCGCCGTCGATATTGCCGCTGCCGGTGAGCACCAGGTTATCCACGCCGGACTGCAGGTCCAGGCTGAAATCGACACTGCTTTCGACGGTGTCGATGCCCCCGCTGTCGAGCACTTGGTCGTTGACGTTATCGACGATGTAGGTGTCATTGCCGGCGCCGCCCTGCATCAGGTCCGCGCCAACGCCGCCGTCGATGCGGTTGGCCCCGGCGTTGCCGGTCAGGGTGTTGTCCAGGGCGTTGCCCAGCAAGTTGAAGGTGCCGCTGGCCAGCACCACGGCGTTTTCAATGTTCGCACCCAAGGTATAGGTATTGCCGGCATAGGCCATGACGTTGACGGTGTCGGTGCCGCCGGTGAGCGTTTCCTGCACCTGGTCCAGGTTGCTGTAGACGTAATAGGTGTCATCGCCGTCGCCACCGATCAGGGTGTCGGCGCCTTTCTTGCCGTCCAGGGTGTCATTGCCCAGCCCGCCGATCAGGGTGTTGGCCGAGGCATTGCCGATCAACACATTATCCAGATCGTTGCCGGTGAGGTTGAACAGCCCGGTGCCGAGCACACTGAGATTGTCGATGTACTGCAGGCTGGGGTCGTTAAGGTTGATGGTCTGGACCTGGGGTCCGCTGTTCAGGTAGGTGACGCGCAGGCTGTCGACGCCCTCGTCCTCCAACTCCTGGATCAGCCCCAGCTCGCTGACCGAATCGACCACGTAGGTGTCATCGCCCAGGCCACCGATCAAGGTGTCGATGCCAGCCTTGCCATCGAGGATGTTGGCGCCGTCGCTGCCTGTCAGCACGTTGGCCGCTGCGTTGCCGGTCAGGTTGATAGCCAGATTACCGGTGTCGGAGGCATCCAGGTTTTCCAAGTTGGCGCCCAACGTCAGCGCCGCGAGACCGCTGAAGCCGAACAGGCCATCGGCGCGCAACTTCAGCGAGTCAGTACCTTCGCCGACTTTCTCGGTAATGCTGTCTTCAAGAGCCACTGTGGCACTGCTGCCACCGCCTTTGGCCAACAGGTCGACCACATAGGTGTCGTCACCCGCCCCGCCGATCAGCGAGTCCACGGCACTGCCACCGTCCAGCACGTTGTTGCCCTGATTGCCGGTGATGATGTTCTTCAGCTCGTTGCCGGTGCCATCAATGTTGTCGCTGCCGATCAGGGTCAGGTTTTCCAGGTAGCTGCCCAGGGAGTAGCTGACCGTGGCTTGAACCAGGTCGGTGCCTTCGTTCAAGCCCTCGACGATGCCATCGCCACTGCCAATGATGTAGGTGTCGTTGCCCTTGCCGCCGAACAGCAGGTTGGACGCGCTACTCTGGGAACCGTCGAGGACATTGGCCAGGGCATTGCCAGTGGCGATGCTGGACTGGTTGCCAGTCAGGCGAATGTTCTCCAGGGTCGGCTTGTCGGCCAGGGTGTAATTCAGGCTGGTCTCAACAGTATCGATACCGGCACTGTCGGTGATGCTGTCACCGATATCGTCCACCACGTAAGTGTCGTTGCCAGCGCCGCCGATCATCAAGTCGGCCCCCGCGCCACCGTCGATACGGTTGGCCGCGCCATTGCCGGTGAGGGTGTTGACCAGGTCGTTACCGGTCAGGTCGAACGCCACCGTGCTGGTCAGAATGGCGTTTTCCAGGTGATCGCCCAGGGTGTAGAGGCCGCCGACGGTGGCAATGCCGACCCGCACCGTATCGTTACCTTCACCGACGTCTTCCTCGATCACATCCCCGGCGTTGTCGACCAGGTAAGTGTCGTCACCCAGGCCGCCAGCCAGGGTGTCCGCCCCCAGGCCACCATTGAGGGTGTTATCCGCGTCATTACCCTGGATGATGTTATTGGCGGCATTGCCGGTGAGGTTCAACTTCAGGCTGCCGGTGTCACGGGCATCGAGGTTTTCCAGGTTGGCCGCCAGGGTCAGGGTGGTGACCCTGGTATTGCTGTAGATACTGGTCAGGGTCAGGGTGTCGATGCCCTCACCTGCCAACTCGACGATCTTGTCTTCCAATGCGTTGCTGAGGGTGAGGTCAACCACATATTGGTCATCGCCGGCACCGCCGATCAGGGTGTCCGCGCCGCCCACACCATCGAGTTTGTTGTTGCCATTGTTGCCGGTGATGACGTTGGCCAGGCTGTTGCCCTTGCCTTCGATATTGCCGCTGCCGATCAAGGTCAGGTTTTCCAGGTTGGCACCCAGTTGGTAGTTCTGGGAGGCGCGGATCAGGTCAATGCCCTCGCCCGCTTCCTCGATCACCGTGTCGGCGCCATCGACGGTGTAAGTGTCGTTGCCTACACCGCCGCGCAAGGTATCGGCCCCGTCCCCACCGTCGAAGACATCATTGCCGGCATAGCCCAGGAGCACGTCGTCGCCATCACTGCCAATAAAGGTGTCGTTGCCACTCAATACATAGGCGTAGGTGGCCTGGGTATCACCGAGGGTGGTGGCGAAATCCGCCAGGGTCGACGCGCTCTTGGACATCCCGGTGATGGTGTAGACCAGGTTGCCGTTGACGGAATAGGTCGAACCGGTGGCCGTGCCGGACACGCTGTCGTTGGCGCCAAAGGTGAAGCTGCCGGTGAACGTCTGCTCGTGAACACCATCGGTGATGGTAATAAAGGTGGGCGACGAGTCGGAAAGCACCCAATCCCAGTCCTGGGGTTGAGTGAAATCGAAGCTGCTGGATAACGTGATTGTGGCCATCTGGATCACCGAAGATTGATGAACAACCGGGATGCACGTCGCATGCAGACCGCCCCTACGACAGTGGCGTTTTACTGGCAGGAGCTCAGACTAGTTGAAGAATCACGGAGGGCTATCGGCGTAACTGACAGAAATTCCCGTTTCCGCCGAGCGGTGCTCAACGCCCGTAAAAACGGGGGAATTGACGCCAGAATAACGGCAAAACGGCCGTTTACAGCAGGTAGACGCTGCCTCAGGAGCCGTGCCAACCCGCACCCGAAAAAAAGCCCGGCGCTGAACGGCTCACCGGGCTTTTTCAATCATGGCTGGGCCATGGCCGCGTATTGGCTCAAGGCAGGGGATCGAACTTCAGGGCGCTGAGGCTCTGGACCTTGTCTTCCCGGACCATTTTGTACTCGGTGTTCGGGCCGATCCAGCGATCCCAGATGGCATCGATCTCGCCGGCCTTTTCCATGGTCGCCAAGGACTCGTTGACCTTGGCCAGGAACGCCGGCTCATCCCGGCGCATGCCGGCGCCGATCGGTTCGAGGGCCATCGGCTCCTTGGCCAGGGCCAGGTCGACCCCACTGGCCTTGGCCTGGTTGACCAGTTTCAAGGCGGTCATGGTGTTAGTCACCAGGCCCACCACCTTGTTCTGTTGCAGGGCCATGTAGGCCGAGCCGGTGTCCTGGAAGGTCACGGGGGTGGCCCCGGCGATACGGATCGACTGTTCGGAGGTCGAGCCTTTGGTGGAACTGATGCGCTTATCCTTGAAGAAGCTTTTCGGCTGATCGGCGTTGACCGCGCGCACCACCAGGGTTTCCTTGGCGATGTAGTACGGGTCGCTGAACTGGATCTGCTCGGCACGGGTCTTGGTGTAGGCCAGGTTGGCGAAGATCACATCGACGCGGCCCATTTTCACCTCCGGAATCCGCGCCTCCACCGACAGCGGCTTGAGCTCCAGCTCCACGCCCATGGTCTTGGCCAGGGCCTTGCACAAATCGACGTCCATGCCCACCAGCTCTCGGGTCTTCGGGTCCGGGGCAGAGAACGGTGGCACGTCGGCGTAGACGCCGCAGCTCAGAGACTTCTTGCTCATGATGTCGCTCAACTGGTCGGCCTGGGCCACCGAAACAGCCAGAGGACCTAAGGCGAGCGCGACAAACAAAGGCTTCATACGCATGGAAAAACTCCTGGAAGTGGAAAGTCGAATGGCAGAAGAGGCAAAACCGCTGCGGCTCAATGGGCCCGCAGGTCGGCGATAAAGCGTTGCGCGCGCGGGTGCGCGGGCTGATTGAAAAAGTGCTCGGGCGTACTCTTTTCCAGAATCTGCCCCGCATCCATAAACCAGATGGTGTCAGCGACCTCACGGGCAAAATTCATCTCGTGGGTCACGCACATCATGGTCATGCCGTCCTTGGCCAAGCCCTTCATCACCCCCAGCACTTCGCCGACCATTTCCGGGTCCAGGGCACTGGTGGGCTCATCGAACAACATCACCGGCGGTTCCATCGCCAGCGCCCGGGCAATCGCCACCCGTTGCTGCTGGCCACCGGACAACTGCGCCGGGTAGGCACCGGCCTTGTGGGCCAACCCGACCCGATCCAGCAACTGCATGGCCTGTTGCTTGGCGGCCGCGCCCTTCAGGTTGCGGATCTTGCTCGGCGCCAGGGTGATGTTTTCCAGCACGGACAGGTGCGGAAACAGGTTGAAGCTCTGGAACACGAAACCCACCCGGCTGCGCAGGCGGTTGAGGTGCGCGTCGGTGCCGTGCACGTCCTGGCCGTCGAACAGGATCTGGCCTTTCTGGATGTCCTCCAGGCGATTGACCGTGCGGATCAAAGTCGACTTGCCGGAGCCAGACGGGCCGCACAACACCACCACTTCACCGGGCTTCACCTCGGCGGTGATGTCGGTCAACGCGTGGTAGTCGCCGTACCATTTATTGATGTTGGAAAACATGATCATTGGATGCATGGACGCAACCCTCTTCAATTATCGATGGCCAGCAAGGGGTCGGCAGCCACGGCCAGACCGCCCTTGCCCAGACGCTTGCGAGCGATACGGCGCTCGACCCAGCCGGCCACATGGGTCAGGCCGAAACACAGCAGGTAGTAGATGATCGCCAGGATGAAAAACACCTGGAACGGCTTGGTCAGCAATTGGTTGTTGACCTGGTTGGCGGCGAAGGTCACTTCCTGGACGTTGATCACATACCCCAGGGAGGTTTCCTTGATGATCGAGATGAACTGGCTAATCAGGCTCGGCAGCGCGTTGTACAGCGCTTGCGGCAGGATCACCCAGACCGTGGTGCGCAAGTAGCCGAGGCCCAGGGCGCGGGACGCTTCGTATTGGCCCGGCGGCAACGCCTGGATACCGCCCCGAATGATTTCGCACAGGTAGGCGCTCTGGTAAATCACCAGGGTGCAGAGCATGGTGACGAACCCGGTGATGTTGTGGCCGATCAGCAAGGGCACCAGGAAGTAGGTCCAGAAGATCACCATCAGCAGCGGAATGCCGCGCAGCACGTAGACCCAGACCGTGGCCGCCCAGTACAAACCCTTCCACGGCGACACCCGCGCCAGCGCCAGCAACAGGCCGAACGGGAAGGCCAGCAGCAACGCCAAGGCCGCCAGGATCAGGGTGTTCGCCAGGCCGCCCAGGGGGCCGTGGGGGTACTGGCCGATGAGGAAGAGCGTCCAGTTGTTCTGCAGGATTTCAACGATATCGAACATCGCCATCTACCTCGCCAGGGCTTTGCTGAAGTGCCGGGCGAGCAACGCCCCGGCGCCCATCAGCAGCAGTGAAAACACCAGGTAGAACACCGTGGCCACCAGGTACGACTCGAAGGTACGGAACGTGTAGTTCTCCACTTCGCGGCTGGCGTAGGTCAGTTCCATCACGCCGATCGCCATGGCCAGGCTGGTGTTCTTGAACAGCAGCACGGTGTGGTTGATCAGCGACGGCAGGCAGTGGCGCACGCCCTGGGGCAGGATCACGTAGCGCATCGAACGCACGTAGCCCAGGCCCAGGGCCCTGGACGCTTCAGTCTGCCCGGCGGGAATGGCGCGCAGGCCGCTGCGCATGTCTTCACAGAAATACGCGGCCTGGCACAGGCCCAGGGCGATCACCGAAAACAGGTATTCGGTGTTGTGGCTGGCCAGCCACAGTTGCGCGTTTTCACTGAGCAGGGTCGGCACGCCGAAATACCACAGCATCAGTTGCACCAGGGTCGGCACATTGCGGTGGTATGACACGTACCCCGCCACCAGGCGGTCGGCCAGTTTGTTGCCGGTCAGGCGCACCGTGACCAGCGTCAGCGCCAGAATCATCGCCAGCAGCCAGGCGAACAACGCCAGCTGCAAGGTCATTTCGATGCCCTTGACGATCAGCTCGGCGTACTCGCCTTGCAGAATCGCGGCCAAATCGAAGTCTTGCTTCATGGTCAATCCCTATCGGCATTGGGCTAGGGCAGAAATCAAAATCACCCGGCGTGGCCGTGGCGGGATGCAGCGATGACGGATCAATCCGTTCTGTTTTAAGGGGCTGTTGTTCAGCCCTGGTAATCCTGGGGACGTGCGGTGGACAGCCCGCCCGGCACCTGCAAGGTCGGGGTGATTTCCATGTGCCCGACGTTGACCGCAATCGGCGCGGCAATCGCAAAGGCGATGGCGTTGGCGATGTCTTCGGCCTGGGGCAGTTCGAAGCCCTCGACGAAACGCTGGTAGGTCTCTTCGGAGTCACCGTGGACGTGGGCAAAAATATCCGTGGCCACACGCCCCGGGCAGATCTCGGTGACCCGCACGCGCTTGCCGAAGGCATCGATGCGCAGTTGCCGCGAGAGCATGCTCACCGCCGCCTTGGTGGCGTGGTAGGTGGAGTTGCCAGCGAAGTTGTAGGCCGCGGCAATCGAGCTGATGTTGATGATGTGGCCGCAATCGCGCTCGACCATCCCCGGCAATGCCAGGCGCGCCAGGTGCAACACCGCACGCAGGTTGACGTCGATCAGCAAGTCGATGCCCTCGGCGTCGGCCTTGAGAATCGAACCCGGTTTATCGACACCGGCGTTGTTCACCAGGATGTCAAAGGTGTGGCTGGCAAACAGCTGCGTCAGCCCGGCCAGGTCGGTGACGTCGATGGCGTGGGCGATGCAGCCGGTCTTGGCGGCCAACTCTTGCAGCTTGTCGGCACTGCGGGCCAGGGCATGCACCTGCACGCCTTCCTGACACAGACGCTCAACGACGGCAGCGCCAATCCCGGACGAAGCGCCGGTGACCAACGCGGTTTTGTAATCTGAAAATGGCATGCATCTGTCCTCGTATTACGGGTGCGGCTCACTCGGGTGAGCCCAATGACTTCGACTTTATCCAGCCCCAGGGCCGGCGACCAAGACGGAATGACTGTGTGGCAATAAGCCCTGCTTATGACGCTGCAACCGCTACCCCAGCAGTTGGGAAATCGGCGTGATGCAGCCACCGCACCCTTCGATTTCACGGCGGATGGTGCGGGCCAGCTCCACGGCGCCAGGGGTGTCGCCGTGCAACAGGATCGAGTGCGCCGGCACGGCCATGGGCTTGCCGTTGAGGCTGGTCACCGTGCCCTCCTCCAACAGCTGTCGAACCCGTTGCAGCACCGCCGCCGGCTCCTTGATCACCGAGCCCGCCACCTGGCGCGGCACCAGCAGGCAGTCGTCGTCATAGGCGCGGTCGGCAAGAAAGGTCGTGGCCACGCGCAACCCGGACCGTTCTGCGGCGCGCTCAATGGCACGGCTGCTCGATGAACTGATCATCAGCGTCGGATCGAACGCCGCCACCGCACGCACCAGGGGCTCCGCCAGCCCGGCATCGGCCGCAACCATGTTGCCCAGGGCACCGTGAAAGCTCATGTGGGTCATGCGGTGGCCATTGACCGCCGCCATTCCGGCCAAGGCGCCGAGCTGGTAGATCACATAGGTCGCCAACTCCTTGAGCTCGATGTTCATCTGCCGCCGGCCAAAGCCCATCAAGTCGGGGAAGCCGACATGGGCGCCCAGGTCGATGCCCCCGGCCTTGGCCAGGCGCACGGTGTTGTCCATGATCAACGGGTCGCCGGCATGGAAACCGCACGCCACGTTCGCCGAGGAAATCAGGCTCATCAACGCCTCATCCTCGCCCATGCGCCAGGGGCCAAAGCCCTCGCCCAGGTCTGCATTCAAATCAATCTTCATGACCTGTTCTCACCTCTCATGCTGCGTCCAGGCGCATAAACGCCTCGCCATAACCCACCGTTGTGCCGCAGGGCACCAGCAGCGCTGCCACGCGCCCGGCCCGCTGGCTGCGCACGGGCAACAGCAGGTCGCCGACTTGCAGAAAAGCCACCAATTGCCCGGGCTCCACCCGACTGCCGAGTGACGCCAGTTCCTCGTTCTGTTGCGGGTGGGTCAGCAGCAATCGACCCAGGCCGGGGGTCTTCAATAGCGACGCCTCCGACTCCGCGGCGGGCTCTGGCGCCGTCACGGGAGCCGCTGCGTTGGGCTCGTCGACACTGCGCTTGAGCAGCAGGTGCAGGCCCGGCCGCTGTATTTCCGCGCCCGCCAGATGACTCTCCTTGAGCCACACCGCCAACTGGCGGATTTCCTGATTTGTCATGGTTGAATGTCCTTAACACGCGGCCAGCCCGTGGAGGTCGAGCAAGCGGCTGACCTCCGCGAGATAGCGCTGATGGTCTTCCAGGGCGGCAACAGCCTCGGTGTAACTGCATTCGATAAAGCGCACCTTGCTGCCAACCGGTGCCTGGCCCAGGCGCCACAAGTCAGCCTCGATCACCGTGCCGAACTTCGGGTAACCGCCGCTGGGTTGTGCGTCGCGCATCTGAATGATCGGCTGGCCACCGTGGGGCACCTGAATCACCCCGGGGACGATGCCGTGGGAACGGATTTCCATCGGCGCCTTGGGCAGGATCGGCGCACCTTCGAGCCGATAACCGTAACGGTTGCTCTGGGTCGTGACCTTCCATTCGCCGGCCCAGAAGGCCTCGCGGGACGCCTGCGTAAAACACTCGTATTCTGCCGCGGGCAGTACACGCATGGCCGGCAGCCCGTCCCGTTGCAGGGGAAGCGCCTGGCTCGGCGAGACCACGCCCACATCCGTGGGCAAGCGGCTGATGCCGGGGCGCAAGGCGTCAATGCGATCGCCCTGCTGCAAGGCACGCCCCTGCAAGCCGCCGAACTCACCGCGCAATTGCGTGCTGCGCGAGCCCAGCACCGAGGGCACGTCGATACCGCCGGCCAGGCACAGGTAAGCGCGACTGCCGGAGGTCGGGTAGCCGAGGCTCAGCACCTGGCCTTCCCGAGCCTGGGCCACCCAGAACGGTGGCAATGGCTGACCGTCGAGGGACGCTTCACCGCCCGCCCCAGTGACCGCGAACGCGCAGTCTTGAAGGAAGCGAACCTCGAAGGGAAACAGCGGAATTTCAATCGCTGCCGCGTCCTCGGGATTGCCCAGCAACAGGTTGCCCAGGGCCAGGGCCAAATGGTCCATCGCACCGGAGGTGCCGACCCCGTAGCCGAGGCTGCCGAAGCGGCCGAAGTCCTGCACGGTGGCCAGGGCCGTGGCCGATAAAATCTCGATCATCGAATGATCCTCTCGATGCGCAAACGCAACATATCGCCTGGCCGGAGCATGGCCGGCGGCTGTTGGGTCGGGTCAAAAAAACACATTTCGCTGCGGCCGATGGTGTTCCAGCCGCTGGGGCCGGCCGAGGCGGAAACACCGGTTTGCACCCCGCCGATCGACACCGAGCCGGCTGCGATGCTGATCACCGGCACCTGCCGCCGTGGCGTGGCCAGGCGCGGATCCATGCCGCCGAGGTAGCAATAGCCGGGGTGGCTGCCCAGGGCGTACACCGGGTACAGCGGCTCGCAATGCAGGTTAGCGATGGTCTCGATGTCCAGGCCGGTGTGCGCCACCACATCGGCCATGTGCGGACCGAACTCACCGCCGTAGACCACCGGCAATTCGACGATGCGCCCTTCCAGGGGCAATGGCTGGCAGGCCTCCCAGGCGTCGAGCAAGCGCTCGCACAAACCACTGAGGTCATGCGGCGGCTTGATGAAGGTCAGCATCAGGTTGTTCATACCCGGCACCGCTTCGTGGATCTCGGCCCATTGCCCGGCCTGCAATGCCAGGTTCCAGATGCGCTGCTGGGGCGCCAGGTCCAGCTCGCCCGGCGCCTCAAATAGCAAGGCGGTGGAGCCCAGCAGACTGATGTGGGGACGCAGGGATACAGATGCAGTGCTCATGTCGGACTCCGTTGTTGCAGCCAGCGCTCCAGGTGATGAATGTCCACGCCACCGGCGCAGAACGCCGGGTCGTCAAGAATCTCCCGGTGCAGCGGAATGTTGGTCGAGATGCCCTCCACACAAAGCTCGCTCAGGGCTAGGCGCATGCGGGCCATGGCCTCATCGCGGGTCGCGCCGTGGGTGATGACCTTGGCCACCATCGAGTCGTAGTACGGCGGCACCCGGTAACCGGTGGTGACGTGGGAATCGACCCGCACCCCAAAGCCGCCGGGGACTTCCCAGCGCTGGATCAACCCCGGCGTCGGCATGAACGTCACCGGGTCTTCGGCGTTGATCCGGCACTCCAGCGAGTGGCCGTCGAGGGGCACGTCCTCCTGACGCAGTTCCAGGACTTCGCCCCGGGCCATGCGCAGCTGCTGCTGGACGATGTCGATGCCGGTGGTCATTTCCGTCACCGGGTGCTCGACCTGCAGCCGGGTGTTCATCTCGATAAAGAAAAATTCGCCGTCCTCGTACAAGAATTCGAAGGTGCCGACCCCGCGATAGCCGATCTGCCGGCACGCGGCAGCGCAGCGCTCACCGACCTGGGCGATCAGCGCCGGGTCGATGCCCGGCGCCGGTGCTTCTTCAAGGATTTTCTGGTGCCGGCGCTGCAGGGAGCAGTCACGGCAACCGAGCCAGATCGCATGGCCGTGGGCATCGCACAGCACCTGGATTTCCACGTGTCGTGGATGGCCGAGAAACTTCTCGATGTAGAGTTCCGGATTGCCAAACGCCAGCCGCGCTTCTTCACGGGTCAGGGCGATGGCGGCGAGCAATTCACCCTCTGCCTTGACCACGCGCATCCCGCGCCCGCCGCCACCGCCGGCGGCCTTGACGATCACCGGGTAACCGATTTCCCGGGCAATGGCCTGGATGCTGGCGTCGTCGCTGGGCATCACCGAGTCCGGCCCCGGCACGCAGGGCACGCCGGCTTCGCGCATCGCCCGCTTGGCCGCGACCTTGTCGCCCATGGTGCGAATGCAGGCCGCGCTGGGCCCGATAAAGGTCAGGCCGGCGGCTTCGATGCGCTCGGCGAACCCGGCGTTTTCCGAAAGAAAGCCGTACCCCGGATGGATGGCCTGCGCGCCACTGACCTTGGCCGCGAACAGCAGCGCCGCCTGGTTCAGGTAGCTTTGGCCTGGGGCCGCCGGGCCGATGCACAGGGCCTGATCGGCGTTTTGCACATACTGCGCGTGGCGATCCGCCTCGGAGTGCACCACCACGGTCTGTATCCCCAGGCCGCGGCAGGCACGCTGAATGCGCAGGGCGATTTCGCCACGGTTGGCGATCAGCACTTTGTCGAACATTGAATTCACCTGAAAAAGGAGGGGCTGGGGCTCAGCCGAGGCGGAACAGCGACTGACCGGCTTCAACTTCGACGCCGCTCTGGGCAAGGATCGCGCTGATCCGTCCGGGGGTCTTGGCCTTGACCGGATGGAACATCTTCATCGCCTCCAGCACGGCCACGGTCTGCCCCGCTTCGACTTGGTCACCGACCCCCACAAAGGGCGGCTCACCGATAGCAGGCGTCAGATGCAGGACCCCGTACAGGCTGGCCTTGATCTCTGTAGCCGCTGGCGCTGGCGTATCTGCCTTGGGTGAATCGGCAATGACCGGCGCCGCAGCCGCCTGTGGCGCCTTGGCCATAACCTTCCCGGCCTGCTTGAAAAGACGAACCGTGCTGCCGCCTTCGGTCAGACTCAGTTCGAGCAGATCGGATTCGGCGAGCAAATCGATCAACCCTTTGATGCGTTCTGAATCCATGGATGGGCCCCTGCCTGTCGCGCTGTCTTGAGTGGATGAGGCCAATGTAGCGAGGCCGTCCAACGGCGACCAAGACGCTTTGGCTTTGGCGTAATAAGCCGTCCTTATGACCACTCAGATCAGGCTGCCACGCATCTCGGCAACCAGTTCCAGGAGGATCGCCTTGACCGCCTGGGCCGGCACCGACAGCGGCAAGTGCCCGGAAAGACACAGCGCCAGGGGCGCCTCGACTTCGGGTTGGACAATGCGGCACATGTGCACCGAGGTGGCGGCCACCATCACCCGGGCTGAGGACTCGGGCAGGATGGTCGAGCCGAAATGCTCGGCGACGGCGGCGGTCAGGGTGATCGACGATTCGATTTCCGCCACCACCCGGGCGCTCAGGCCGATGCGCTGGAAGGCCTCATCCACCAGGCGGCGCATCACGTTGTAGGGCCGTGGCAGGAGCATGTCCATGTCGGCCAGCTCCGCCAGGGAGATCTCGTCGAGGGCGCTGACCGAGGGGTCGGCGCTGACCAGGTACAGGTGCTCGCGCAGCAGCGAGACAAAGCTCAGGCCATGGACTTCGCGCCCGCCATAGAGCACGGCCATGTCCATCCGGCCGTTCATGATCAGCTCGCTCAAGGTGGTGCCGAAGTTTTCATTGAGGTACAGCAGGATGCCCGGATGGCGCTCGCGCACCCGGCGCAACAACGGCAAGGACAGGGTCGAGGCCGCGGTGCCCGGCGCCAGGCCGACCGACACCTGGCCGGATAAGGCCTGGCCCGTGGCATTGATGTCCAATTGGGCCTGCTCGCACTGGCGCAGAATGATCTGCGCGTGGCCATAGAGCACCTTGCCCGCTTCGGTCGGGGTGACGCCGCGCTTGGTGCGAATCAACAGTTGCTGCTGCAGCTCGGCCTCCAGGGTGGCCAGTTGTTGGCTGAGTGCCGGTTGCGCCACATGCAGTACATCGGCGGCCTGGGTCATGCTGCCGATATCGACGAGTTTCACGAAGTACTTCAAACGGCGCAGGTTCACGGTGGCGATGCTCTTGCTCGAAAAAAGGAGGACAGCCCCCAGGCTTTAGCAAGAGCCAGGCCAGCGCGAAAACCTGCCGCCGGTGATCACCCGAACCGCTCAACCATAAGCCTTCCCTATGGCTGGATCGGGTTCGCCGGGGTCAACGGCCGCTGCAAGCCTGCGGGCTTAGGCGCACCCAATTGGTGCGAAGGCTGTTCAGTTCCAGCCATAAGGGATGCCTATCCGACCAGAACGATCTCGTCTTATGGCGGCCCGGGCCGTGCCTCGTACTGTAGGGCCTCGTCAACGCCATCAACGAGGAACGCCACGTGACCGCCTCCCGCATCGCCGCCCGTGTGCAACGTATCAAGCCGTCTCCCAGCAGCGCAGCTTCCGACCGGGCCAACGAACTTCGCCGGCAGGGCCAGTCCATCATCAACCTGGTGGTCGGCGAGCCGGACTTCGATACCCCGCCGCACATTCGGCAAGCGGCCAGCGCCGCCATCGAACGCGGCGAAACCCGCTACACGCAAAATGCCGGCACCCCGGAACTGCGCCAGGCGATCGTCGACAAGCTGGCCCGGGAAAACGGCCTGAGCTACCGGGCCAATCAGGTCCTGGTTACCAGCGGCGCCAAGAGCGCGATTTTCAATGCCTTCGCCGCCACCCTGGGCCCGGGCGATGAAGTGCTGATTCCGGCGCCGTACTGGGTGTCGTACCCGGACATGGTGCTGGCCTGCGAAGGTGAGCCCGTGACCCTCGCCTGCCCCGAAGCACATGGGTTCAAGCTGACCCCGGGGCAACTGCGCGACGCGATCAACGAACGCACCCGCTGGTTGCTGCTCAACTCCCCCAGCAACCCGACCGGCGCCAGCTACAGCGCGGCCGAACTGCGGGCCCTGGCCGATGTGCTGCTGGAGCATCCGCAGGTGTTGCTGATGACCGATGACATCTACGAACACATCCGCTACGACGGCCTGGACAACCCACACATCCTCGCCATCGAGCCGGCGCTGAGCGAGCGCACCGTGCTGGTCAACGGCGTCTCCAAGACCTACGCCATGACCGGCTGGCGCATCGGCTACGCCGCAGGCCCCACCGATTTGATCGGCGCCATGGCGACCCTGCAATCCCAATCCACCAGCAACGCCTGCTCGGTCAGCCAGGCGGCCGCAGTTGAAGCACTCAATGGCGACCAGGGCTTCGTCAAGGACAGCGTGGCGGTGTACCAGCAACGCCGTGATCGTTGCCTGGAGCAGCTCAACGCCATTGACGGCCTGAGTTGTCGCAAACCCGATGGCGCGTTTTACCTCTATGTGAACTGCTCGGGGTTGCTGGGCAAGACCACGGCACAAGGCAAGCGCCTGGACAGCGACTACGACGTGGTCATGTACCTGCTGGAAAGCCAGGGGGTGGCGGTGGTCGCGGGCACCGCGTATGGATTGGCGCCGTTCTTTCGCATGTCCATTGCCACCGATATCAAGACCCTCGACGAGGGCTGCTCGCGGATCGCCGCGGCCGTTGCGGCGCTGGGCTGAGGGCGCAGTGATGACCCAGGCCACCCACCCTCCCCTGAGCTTCAAGCAGGCCCTGCTGGCGATGCTTGGGGTCTCGCTGGTGTTGATGCTCTCGGCGCTCGACCAGACGGTGATCGGCAACGCCTTGCCGAGCATCGTCGCCGAGCTCAAGGGCTTTGAGCTCTACGCCTGGGTTGCCACGGGCTACCTGCTGGCCTCGATCGTCACCATTCCGATCTTCGGCCGGCTGGGTGACTACTACGGGCGCAAGCCCTTCGTGATGGCCGCCACCCTGATCTTCACCCTGGCGTCCCTGGTCTGCGCCCTGGCCAATGACATGCTGTGGCTGGTGATTGGCCGGGTAATGCAGGGCGTCGGCGGCGGCATGCTGATCGGCACCGCCTTTGCCTGCATCCCGGAACTGTTCCCCGACACCCGCCAACGCCTGCGCTGGCAGATGCTACTCAGTGCCTTGTTCAGTGTGGTCAATGCCATCGGGCCGGGCTTGGGCGGCTACCTGACCGGGGCCTTCGGCTGGCGCTCGGTGTTTTATCTCAACCTGCCCCTGGGCGCCTTAGCGCTGTTTTTTGCCTGGCGCTACCTGCCCTACTACCGCCCGCACCAGGTGGGCCGTATCAGCCTGGATTGGCCGGGCGCACTGTTGATCGCCCTGGCGCTGGGCAGCCTGCAACTGTTTGTCGAATGGCTGGGGCATTCGAGCCTGATGCTGAGCGCCGCGCTGGGCTTGACCTGCGTCGCAGCCACCCTAGCCCTGTGGCGCTGGGAACGGCGCTGCCAGCACGCGCTGCTGCCTGCCGCGTTGCTGGGACTACCGAGCATGCGCCTGCTGTTTTTGCTGTCGATGGCCGCCGGGGCGATCATGTTTTCGCTGCTGTTCTATCTGCCATTGCTGCTGCAAGGCAGCTACGGCTACTCACCACAGGACGCCGGCCTGTTGATTACCCCCCTGGCGTTGAGCATTACCTTGGGTGCCATCGTCAACAGCCGAATCGTCACTCGCCTGTCCAATCCGAACCTGCTGCCACTGTGTGGTTTTGTCGCGCTGCTGCTGGCCTGTGGCGGCCTGGCGCTGGCCGGACGCGGGGCGTCGTTCAACCTGTTGCTCGGCCTGATTCTACTGGCCGGCCTTGGGCTGGGCTTTATCTTGCTGAACCTCACGGTGTTCACCCAGACCCTGGCTGAACGCCAATTCCTCGGAATCGCTACCGCGCTGACCCAATCCCTGCGCCTGGTCGGTGGCTTGTTGGGCACGGCGGGCATGGGCGTGCTGGTCAACCTGCTGTACAGCAGCCACCTGCAACGGCTGTTGCTCGCCCAAGGGCACGAAGAGGCCTTGGCCCTGTACGCCGACCCGCAGGTGCTGTTGCGCCCCGATGCCGCCCTGCTGGAACACCCGCAATGGCTAGACCTGGCCCGCGATGCACTGGCCCAGTCGGTGGGCGTCGGCCTGCTGCTGTGCGCCGGTATCGGTGTTTTGGCGCTGCTCATCCTCTATCGCTTGCCGCCCGTGAGACTGAACGTCTTGCCGGCCACCGTTGCTCCTGAAAAACAATAAAAAACCTGACTGCCGCTTTTGACTGCCTCTCACCACACTCGACAACTCATGGGGATGACTCCGATGGAGCTTTTCAATCGCGCACCTAAAGTAGCGGCCGGTCTTTGCGGCTTGCTCATCGCTCAACAGGGCTTTGCCGCCGGCCTGGTGGAAGACAGCAAGCTCAGCGTGCTGGCCCGCAATTTTTTCAGTAATGCCGACAACCGCAGCGGCGCGGCCGCCCCCAACTACACCCAGGAATGGGGCCAGGGTTTTATCGCCAACTTCCAGTCCGGGTACACCCAGGGCACGGTCGGGTTCGGCGTGGATGCCATCGGCATGTTCGGGGTGCGCCTGGACTCCGGCAAAGGCCGGCACTACAACCCGCAAAGCACCGCCTTCAACGGCAACGTGTTCCCGACCGACAGCGACGGCCGCGCGGTGGATGAGTTCGGCAGCCTGGGCCTGACCGCCAAGGCCAAGTTCGCCAATACCGAACTGAAGTACGGCACCTTGGTGCCGATGCTGCCGGTGGTGATGTCCACCGACCGTATGCTCCAGCAAACCTTCAACGGCGGGCAGATCCAGTCCAAGGACCTGGACAACTTCACCTTCACCCTGGGCCAGTTGGAGCACGTCAAAGGACGTGGTTCGAGCAACCAGATGGGCCTGTCCATTCCCGGCGCGAACAACGCGCAGACCGGCCAGTTCGTCAACAAGTTCTACTACGGCGGCGTGGACTACAAAGCCAGCAAGGACCTGACCTTGCAGTACTACTACGGCAACTTGCAGGACTTCTACAAACAGCACTTCCTGGGCCTCAAATATGACTGGCAGATTGGCCCGGGCACCCTGCGCACCGACCTGCGCCACTTCGACAACCGCTCCGACGGCGCCAACGGCCATGACCCGGACTTCTACACCTTCGGCTATTACGGCGACGGCGTGACCAAGGGCAAAGTCGACAGCCGCCTGAGCAGCGTGCAATTCACCTACCTGGTCAACGGCCACACCCTGGCCGCCGGCCTGCAACAAGTCAGCGGCGACAGCGACGCGGTGTGGTTGAACCAGGGCGACGGCTCGACCGCCTACTTCATGACGGAGTCGATGATCGGCAAGTTCCAGCGTGCCGGTGAAACCACTTGGCAGGTTCGCTACGGCTATGACTTTGCCAAGGTCGGGGTTCCCGGCTTGAGCTTTATGGGCATGTACGAAAGTGGCTCGAACACCCGCACCCCGGCGGGCGACAAGAGCGAGTGGGAACGCAACCTGACGGTGAGCTACGTCATTCAACAAGGGCCGCTGAAAGACCTGAGCATCGCCCTGCGCCATGCCTCGCTGCGCACCGAAGTGACCACCCAGCGCGACAGCGATGAACACCGCGTGATCGTCAGCTACCCGCTGAACATTCTGTAAAACCCGGGGCACTGGATGACGCGCATCGTCATCCAGTGTGCCCGTGACGCCCCCTCGCGCTGCAACAGCGCCCCCTACCTGGCCCACAAACCCGTCGCTGATGACGCTCAACGCCGCCCTGCCATTTCGGTCGATTGGGCAATAATTGCAGCAGATCAGGCAATCGAACCCGAACATCCCGCCCTATAGTTGAACAGCAGGCTGGCTGAGTCGGCATTGCCCTGGGCGGGCTGCACACCTCCATCAACCGCCCGGCACGAGTGAGTCTGACGCGCTCTGCGCTGCCAAGCCGTGCCGTGTCAGCCGCCCTCTTCAAGGCCCTGGTGAAAACGCCTTCTGCCGTCGGCCGCCAAGGTCGTCAGTCGTTCGACTAACGTCATTTCGAAACACTGATCCAACTTGTTCACGGAGAGCTACCCCTTATGAGCGCCCTCAACATCAATGGACGTGAGTACAAGGTTGACGTCGACCCTGGCACCCCGATTCTTTGGGCCTTGCGCGACACGCTGGGCATGACCGGCACCAAGTTCGGCTGCGGCGCCGCCTTGTGCGGTGCGTGCACCGTTCACCTGGATGGCCAGGCCATTCGCTCTTGCGTCACGCCTATCGCCGTCGCCGAAGGCCGGAAGATCACCACCATCGAAGCCGCCACCGATGGCAGCGACCCGGTCGGTACCGCCGTGCACGAGGCCTGGGTCAAGCATGACGTGGCCCAATGCGGCTACTGCCAGAGCGGCCAAATCATGAGCGCGACGGCGTTTCTCAAGGCCCAACCCAAAGGCAAGCAGCCAACGGCCGCGGAGATCGACTCGGCCATGGCCGGCAACATCTGCCGCTGTGGCACTTACGCCCGTATCCGCGCAGCGGTGGCGGATGCTGCGAAAACCCTGGCCTGATCGGAGCCCACCATGCTGAACGACATCTTCCCGGACGAGCTTCCGCGCGCCTTGCAACACATGCTTGAACGCGACCAGGCCGATGGCCCTGCCACTCTGCCGCGCCGCAGCTTCCTCAAAATCCTCGGTGTGGGCGGCCTAGCCCTGGGGGCATTTCCCCACCTGGCCCTGGCGCAAAGCGCTGGCGGTGACGCCGCAGCAGCACTGAAGCCGAATCAGCAGCCCTCTGCGTTCGTGCACATCGCGTCGAACGGTGAAGTCACCGTGACCCTCAACCGCCTGGAGTTCGGCCAAGGTGTACAGACCGGCCTGCCGATGATCCTCGCCGAAGAGCTGGATGCCGACTGGAGCCTGGTGCGCAGCCGCAATGGCAGCAGCGACATCGCCTACCAGGACCCGCTCTTCGGCATGCACCTGACCGGCGGCTCCAACTCGATCAAGAACAGCTACACCCAATACCGCGAACTGGGTGCCCGCGCTCGCGCCATGCTGCTCTCGGCAGCGGCCGCACGCTGGAACCTGGACGTGGCGAGCCTGAGCACACAAGCCGGCAAGGTACTGGGCCCCGGCGGCCGCACAGCGAGCTACGGTGAACTGGCCGAGGCGGCGATGGCACTGCCGGTGCCTGAACAGATCACCCTCAAAGACCCCAAGGACTTCCGCATCATTGGCCATGCCACGACGCGCATCGATGCCAAGGCCAAGAGCAGTGGCCAGCAGGCCTTCGGCATCGACATGGGCCTGCCCGGGCAACTCACCGCCGTGGTGGCTCGCCCACCGGTGTTCGGCGCCAAAATCGCCTCGCTGGATGACAGCGCGGCACGGGCGATCCAGGGCGTGAAGGCGGTGCTGCGGGTGCCGCTGGACGCTGGCGCCGAAGGCGTAGCAGTCGTGGCGCTGGGCTACTGGCAGGCCAAGCAAGGGCGCGATGCCCTCAAGCTGCAGTGGGACACCGCGAACGTAGAGAAGGTCGACAGCGAGCGTCAGTTGGCCGACTACCGCGAACTGGCTGGCCGCCCGGGCCCGCGCCATTTCGAGGCGGACATGACGCCGCTGGCCAGCGCACCGCATCAGTTGGAAGCCGAGTTCCTGTTCCCGTACCTGGCCCATGCGCCCATGGAGCCGTTGAACTGCACCGTGCAGCTGTCCGCTGGGCGCGCCGAGTTGTGGGTCGGCACCCAATTTGCCGGCGCCGACAGTGCCGCGGCGGCACGGGTGCTCAACCTCAAGCCCGAGCAGGTTCAGATCAACGTGCAGACCGCGGGCGGCGGTTTTGGCCGACGCGGCATCGCCACCTGCGACATTGTGGTGCTGGCCTGCGAGGTGGCCAAGGCGGCGCAAAGCGCCGGTTTGACGGTGCCGGTGCGCACCCTGTGGAGCCGCGAGGATGACATCAAGGGCGGCTATTACCGCCCTATGCACCTGCACCGCGCGCGCATCGGTTTCGACGATAACGGCCAAGTGCTGGCCTGGGACCACGTGCTGGTCGGACAGTCGATCATCTCGGGCACCATGTTCGGCGGCCGGGTGAAAAACGGCATCGATCCCACGGCGACTGAAGGCATGCGCGACCCTTATCCGCTGCCGATGCGCCTGACGGTGCACCACCCGAAACTCAACGTGCCGGTGCTGTGGTGGCGCAGCGTGGGGTCCACCCACACGGCCTTCGTGATGGAGACCTTGATCGATGAGATCGCCCGTACCACTCGACAGGACCCCGTGGCTTACCGGATGAAGCTGTTTGCCGATCAACGCCCACGCCATAGTGCGGCGCTGCAATTGGCGGTGGACAAGAGCGGCTACGGCAAACGCCAACTGCCGGCTGGTCGCGCCTGGGGCGTGGCGGTTCACGAGTCGTTCAGTTCGGTGGTGGCCTATGTCGTGGAAGCCTCGGTGCAGGACGGCCGCCCAGTGCTGCACCAAGTGACCGCCGGCGTTCACTGCAACCTGGTGGTCAACCCGCGCAGCGTCGAGGCCCAGGTGCAAGGCGCGGCCCTGATGGGCTTGTCGATGTGCCTGCCGGGAGGCGCCATCACCTTGAAGGATGGGGTGGTGCAACAGAGCAACTTCGCGGACTTCAGTGTGCCGCGCATCACCGACATGCCGGAGTTTGCCGTGCACCTGGTGCCAAGCGCAGAACCGCCCACGGGCATGGGAGAACCCGGCCTGCCACCGTTGGCACCCGCCTTCGCCAATGCGATCGCGAGCCTCACCGGGCAGCCGATACGTCAATTGCCTTTCAAGCTGGGGTGATGACTGCGGGGGTTAACGCCCCCGGAGCGACACTTCGACCCACCCTGAGAAACGGGCGGAGGCCGAGCCTATTGGAGGGAAGATGGGCCGGCCTCCTGCCCATCGAAATTCATTGCAAGCGCATCCGCCGGATGTCCCGCTGCGGCGGCTCGCCAAACAGGCGGCTGTACTCGCGACTGAACTGCGATGAGCTTTCGTAACCCACCAGCCCGCCCGCACTGCTGGCATCGACATTCTGGCTCAACATCAACTGGCGAGCCGCTTGCAGCCTCAGCTGTTTCTGGTACTGCAACGGGCTCATGCCGGTGACCACGCGAAAATGCTGGCGAAAGGTGGACGGACTCATGTGCGCAATGGCCGCCAAATCATCCATGCGCAAGGCCTGGCGAAAATTCAGCTTCAACCAGGCCACGGTCTTGGCGATGTGCTGGCTGGGCGAGCCCGCCGTGACCACCTGCAGCAACTGCGCACCATGGGCACCGCTGAGCAGGCGAGCGATGATTTCTTCCTTGATCAAGGGTGCCAGGGTTTCAAGCAGTGCCGGCTCGCTGAGCAGCCCCAGCAAACGCTCCAGCGCACACAGCACGCCGACATCCAGGGCCTGCACGGTCAGCGGACGAAAGCAGCCATCTTTCATGCGCTGCGACAACTGCATGCGCTGGGCGAGTTGCATCACCATGGCGTTGTCGAATGTCAGCATCAGGCCCAGAAAGGGTTTGGCGATGCTGGCCTGGATCACATGGGAAATGACCGGTAAATCGAGGCTGGTGACCATCGACTGGCCGGGGCCATAAGTCAGCACGTCCTCCCCGACGATGACTTGCTTGCACCCTTGCACCGTGACGCCGATGCCCAGGCCGTAAACACAATGCACCGGCGTGGTCGCCAATTTACGCCGATGCAGGCTCAAGCCGGGGATAGCGGTGACTTGGTCACCCTCGCTGCGCAGCATTTGGCTCACCATGTCAGCAAGACGACGGGTATCGCTGACGCTCGGGTTGATTTTGAAATCAGCTTGCACGGTTACGCCTCCTTGGAAATATCAGGTCTACAGCTGGTCACGGGCCACGCTGTTGCTTACGCGAACAATGTCCGCCATGACCGCCAGCGCGATCTCTGCCGGGGTCTTGCTGCCGAGTTTGAGGCCGATGGGCGCATGAATGCGTTCGATCACCTGCGGCTCCAAGCCGCCAATGCGCTGGACCCGTTCCAGGCGTTTTTCACTGGTGCGCCGGGAGCCCATGGCGCCGATGTAGAAGGCCGGGGTTCTCACCGCTTCCAACAGGGTCAGGTCGTCCAGGCGAGGGTCGTGGGTCAAGGCCACGATGGCCGTGGCCGCATGGCATCCACCTTGGGCAATGAAGGTGGCGGGCAAGATCTTCAGCAACTCCACCCCTGCCATGTTGAAGCCCGCGGTCAGCTCGCTGCGCGGGTCGCAGACGATCACTTCGTAACCCAGGGCGACCGCAAAGCCCGCACAGAACTCGGCCACCGGTGACAGGCCCGCGACCAGCAGCCGCTGAGCTGCGCCCACACGAATGCGCACCTGATCGGCATCGATCACGACGGGGGCGGTGATGCTGGCTGTGGTTTCGTTTCGTCGTACACAGCTTCCCAGCGTGACGTGACGCACCACCAGGTGCCGTCCCTGCAAGGCCTCGAGCAGCGTCGCGAAATGCTGTCGGGCAGTGCAGTCGGGTTCGAACCTTTCCACCAGTACATCGAGCACGCCACCACAGGGCAACGCCAACGAGGGGGCCAGCCCACCTTCGCCATAGCGCACGATCTGGTTGTGCTCGGCAAACTCGTCGCGACCGAGCCGCTGCAGAAAATCCTCCTCGACGCAGCCCCCCGACAGCGAACCGCAGAACGCTCCTGACGGTAACGCCACCAGCAGCGAGCCCGGCCCCCTGGGGGCAGAGCCAAAGGTCGCAAGCACCGTGCACAACCACACGCCGTGGCCCTGTTCGAGCCACGAATAAGCTTGCTGGATAACCTGCAGATCAAGATTTTTCATGGGTTGCGTCGCGGGACGCGGTTCCTCTGATCAGCGTTTGCACCGGGGTGGGCAAGCCTCGAACACCCTGGCGCTGGCGTGCCGGGCCGGCGGTGTAAATGCGCTTGAGGGATTGCCGCCAGTATGGGGCGCGTCACGGCGAGACGATTGCCTGATTGACGGATTTTATTGCCCAATCCAACGAGCAACGCTGCTGAAAAGGCTATGTGACAAAGTATTTCAGGCTGCCCTACTGCCCAAACTGACGAGCCACACCTCGCGCCTCGGCGTGGTCAAGACGTACCAGCGCCTACAACCGATGAAAGAGGTAGGCGCTTGGCAGTTGGTCGTCCAATGCCACCCCCAACTGATGCAGTTGCTGGCGCAACACCGGGGTGTCGGCGCGGACTTTCCAATCCGTACAGGGCGCTGCTGTGAACCCGATGTCATAGCGCTCAAGGGCTTCCAGCAGTTGCCGCCGATCAGGCAGATAAATCGCCAGCGCATCGCCCTTCCACGCCGCGACGTTCAGCCCCATCAGCTCACACAGGGTAATTTTGGCCTGGGCGTCGTCCCGGTCGGCCTGGCGAGAACGCTCGACCTGGTCAGCCAGAAGCGGGTCGACGATGCGGTCGGTAAACAGAATCTCGCCTTGCTCCCAGACGGCAGGAGCACACGCCTTGTTTTCCGGACGCAGGGCAATGAACGGATTGATTTCCATGGGGTAGATCCGGCACACCAATGGCCGCTCGTCATAGATACCGCAGCGGTCGTCATCACCGAGATTCTGGCATTGCCGCAGCGCGTTGGCGGCCAGCACGGCAACCACCCGGATACGCGCCTCGCCGCTGCCGACCTCCACGGCTCGTCGCGCACTGTGGGCATACTGCTGGGGCTGGGAAACCCAGTTCGACTCGTTGAAGGCCTCGAGGATGACGGCTACCTCATGGCCCCGCCCTAGCCATTGCCGCGTCTCGTTCAGGGTCAATGGAATCAGGCGCCCCTTACAGCAAACCCCGCAGCCGTTGCAGGCAAACCGGATAGCGTTGTTTTGCATATCAACTACTCACACCCATGGTCGATCGCCCCTGGCAGGCCCTGCCACCGCAGTATCTCGGTGGCGCCCCCCCAGGATTTCGGCCGGAGTATGTGAAGTGAAACGCGGATGCAGTTGCCGGATCCGCGTGAATGTTTGCCCGATTCAAGGTGATTGCCAGGAAGGTCACGGGGGCTGAACGCCCTCAGGCTTGATGCCCCACCCTGCCCCGCGAAAAGTCCGTTGCTTTAGGCAACCTTTGACGCGAACCCAGCAAGGCCTCCGGGGCTGGAACCCTGAAAATACATCGAGGCTACGCAATGCTCACCTCGCGCGTGCGGCATTTCGAGCAAGACCATCCCCTCAGCTTCCAGAGACCCCCTTATGACAGACAAACAGGTTTGGCTTATCACCGGTGCCGGATGCGGCTTGGGCGCAGACTTGACCCGCGCAGCGCTGAAGGCCGGACACGCGGTGGTCGCCAGCGGGCGCGATCCGCAAAAGATCGTGGCGGCCATTGGCAGTCACGATGATTTGCTCATCCTCCAGCTCGACGTCACCCGCCCTGAAGGCGCCGAAATGGCCGTCCAGGCGACCCTGGAAAAATTCGGACGGATCGACGTTCTGGTCAACAATGCCGGGTATTTCTACGCGGGGTTCTTCGAAGAGCTCAGCCCTGAACAGGTTCGTCAACAGATCGAGATACTGCTGTTCGGCCCAATGAACGTCGCCCGCGCGGTGCTGCCGGTGATGCGCAAACAACGCTCGGGCCTGTTGCTCACGATCTCCTCCACCGCTGGCATCAGCGGGGGGGTGTTCTGCAGTGCCTACGCGGCCGCAAAGTTTGGCATCGAGGGCTGGATGGAATCCCTGGCCCCAGAGATCGCCCCTTACGGTGTCAAAACCATGCTGGTGGAACCCGGTTTTTTCCGCACGGAGTTGCTCACCACAGACTCCACAACCTTTGCCGAGCCGACGCTCAACGATTACGCCGAACGCACCCGCGAAACCGTCACCGCCTGGAGCGGCATGAACGGCCAACAAACTGGCGACCCGGCCAAACTCGCGACGGCCATCGTGCAACTCGCCCATGCTGAAACACCACCGACCCGCTTCGCCGCCGGGGCCGACGCCGTGCTGACATTCGAAACCAAGGCCAAGGCGCTGCTTGAACAGGCTGACGCCCACCGCGCACTGTCCTGCTCGCTGGCCCACGGCGACGCTTAAGCCGCCACTGCGCATTGAGCCTGCCGGGCTCCTGAAAATTGCCCATGGGGTTAGAGCCTGGGGCCTGCTTGCATCCAGGCCCCAGGCCGGTAACTCGGGAGCCGCACCCCGTGCCACGGTGGTCAACTGGCGGGGCTACGGCAGGTTGTCGGAACGGTTTCTTCTATTACCCGTTTTGATCGACCCCCTCCTCACCTCAGGCAGGTGCAACGACAGAAATTGGCGTGCGAACTGGCTGACGAAAAAATCCTGACCATTCGGTTAGAACCCTGAAATCACTCAAACTTGATCTGTAAAGTTGGGTGACATCATGTAGTGGCACACCGTAGGATGCGCGCCTATTTTTCGCCTGAGGTCGGACAACCGACAAGAGTGGTTTCAAGGGGGCGAACACCATCGCCACTGCTTGATTCAGCGACCAACGTCTTGTGCCTGTCTTGGAAAAAACACTCCAACGCCAAGGACCGCCGTGTTTTCACGTGGCGGATTGCATCAGTGTTCGCACTGGATGGGACGCCAGCGTGCACTTAGGCAGAGGCCTGCTCCGTAAAGGGAATTAGAACCTGGATGCCCTTGCTGCAAAGCGCTTGTTGAGCGTTTTCGCAACACATCAACCGCGCCGTCACAACCGTCATCACCCTCAGCCTCTCGACCGCCCTCGGCCGGGTCGCGCTGATGGTCACTGATCGGTTTGGAACTCTATTGATTACCGAAATAACCATTTCGGGATTTTTGCGTACAAAAAATATAGCAACGGAAGGACTTTCTAAATGTTTGACGCGATAACAAAGACGCTCGAGGACCTGAGCATCCGAGCGAAACTGACCCTGGGCTTCACCTTGGTTTTATTGCTGACCATCGTGATTGCCGCTGTCGGGTGGACGGGCCTGAGCAACTTGGGCAAGCGCAGTGGCAAACTCAGCGAGATTGCCAGTATCAATGAAGTGGCCCGTGATATGCGCATTGCGCGCTTGAGCTACACCATTACGCCGGACGTAGCGCACTCCGCGGTTGTCATCAAAGTAATGGATGATCTGGACCTCATCATCGACAACCTGGCCCATAAATTCAGCGACGCGACGGATCAACGCTGGATAGCCCAGGCGAACAGTGCCGTTGAAAACTATCGCGCCCATTTCAAGGATTTTGTCCAAGGGGTAGAAGCGCGCGATGAAGAGAAGTCCAAGCAGGCCCAGGCCGCCTTGAACGCCGATATCGCCCGTTTGTTTGAAGCCTGCAAACAACTCTCCGATAGCCAATCGACCAAACGGGACAACGAAGTCCAAACATCGGGCGAACAATTGATTGCTGCCACAGGGTTGGCATTGTTGTTTGGTGTCCTGGCTGCCTGGTTGATTACCCACCTGATCGTCGTCCCCCTGCGGGAGGCACTGCGCAGCGCTGAGCGCGTGGCCAATGGAGACCTGAGCCAGGACATCCTGGTATCGCGACGTGATGAACTGGGGTTGTTGCAGTCCAGCATGCAGCGCATGACCTTGAACTTGCGCGAGCTGATTGACGGGTTGCGCGACGGTGTCGTCCAGATTGCCAGCGCTGCCGAAGAGCTATCCGCGGTGACCGAACAAACGAGCGTGGGCGTCAACAGCCAGAAAGTCGAAACCGATCAGGTCGCCACTGCAATGAACGAAATGGCGGCGACGGTGCACGAAGTGGCGCGCAGTGCCGAAGAGGCGTCGAACGCCGCGGTGAATGCCGGCCAAGAAGCCCGAGAAAGCGACAAGGTGGTGGCTCAGGCCATTGAGCAAATTACCTTCCTGGACACTGAAGTCGGAAACTCGACGGCGGCCATGGACGGGCTCAAGCGTGAAAGTGACAAGATCGGCACCGTGCTGGACGTGATCAAGTCGGTCGCCCAACAGACCAACCTGCTGGCCTTGAACGCCGCTATTGAAGCGGCTCGGGCCGGCGAAGCAGGTCGCGGTTTTGCAGTGGTGGCGGATGAAGTACGCAGCCTGGCACAAAGAACCCAGGTCTCGACTGAAGAAATCGAGGGGCTGATTGTCGGTCTGCACCGGGGCACGCAGCAGGTTGCAGACATCCTGGAGAAAAGCCGCGCACTGACCAGCAACAGCGTCGAACTGACCCGTCGCGCGGGCACCTCGCTGATGAGCATCACCCGCTCCGTCGCGACCATCGAATCGATGAACCTGCAGATTGCTACCGCCTCGGAGCAACAGAGCGCCGTAGCCGAAGAGATCAACCGCAGCGTACTCAACGTCCGGGACGTGTCCGAACAGACCGCAGCAGCCAGCGACGAAACAGCCGCCTCCAGCATCGAACTGGCCCGACTGGGTGTGCACCTGCAATCGCTGGTAGGCAAATTTAAGCTTTAAAGCGGCAAACGTCGGGGCAGCGCTCACCGCGTCCGCATGAAGACTGCTGAACGTCTTCGAAAGACGTTGGATGGTGAGCGAATCTGCTGGGCGATAGCGCCGGACAACGGATAAAGCCGGAAAATCAAGACATCAGCAAGCGCCTCACGCACACCGGCGCTGACGATACTGAAAAGAAGGCAGGTACTTATGGAGTTGCCAAAGTCACGCAAAAGTCACTACGACAGAAACGAAAAAGCCGCTCGAAAGCGGCTTGATCGTTGAAGAATATGGTCGGGACGGAGTGATTCGAACACTCGACCCCTAGCACCCCATGCTAGTGCGCTACCGGACTGCGCTACGCCCCGACTAGGCGTGAAACTTGTATCGCTCCTTACGAAGCGCTGAGGAATATACCGCAAGCTTTTGAAATGTGGAAGTATTTAAATACCTTTCATCACTTCTTCAGCACCACCAGCACGTCCTCCAATTCGGAGATCATCTGACGGATCAGTTGTTTGTACTGGGTAGTATCGTCTTTGGCCTCATCACCGGATAGGCGCAACCGCGCGCCACCGATAGTGAACCCCTGATCATAAAGCAGCGCGCGGATCTGCCGGATCATCAGCACATCTTGGCGCTGATAATACCGGCGATTTCCGCGGCGCTTCACAGGGTTGAGTTGAGGAAACTCCTGCTCCCAATAACGCAGCACATGCGGTTTTACCGCACAGAGCTCGCTGACTTCACCAATGGTGAAGTAGCGTTTGCCTGGAATAACCGGCAGCTCGTCGTTATGACTTGGTTCCAGCATAAGCCTCAACTCGGGCCTTCAACTTCTGCCCTGGACGAAAGGTGACCACACGGCGAGCCGTGATCGGGATTTCTTCTCCCGTTTTCGGGTTGCGGCCAGGCCGCTGACGCTTATCCCGAAGGTCGAAGTTACCGAAACCGGACAATTTGACCTGTTCGTTATCTTCGAGAGCATGCCTGATTTCTTCAAAAAACAGTTCGACCAATTCCTTGGCCTCACGTTTGTTCAGGCCCAGCTCTTCGTAGAGACGTTCGGCCATTTCAGCTTTCGTCAGAGCCCCCATACGTCACTTCCTTAACGTGGCGTTCAACCTTTGTTCGAGCGAGGTGAGGATATTTTGCGTAGTGGAGTTCACCTCATCGTCATTAAGAGTGCGCGATGGATGCTGCCAGGTCAAGCCAACTGCAAGGCTTTTTCTATGTGGATCAATACCTTTACCCTGATACACGTCAAATAGCCTGAGGTCGGTCAGCCACTCACCGGCGTTTTCACGAATCACGTCAAGCACGGCGCTGGCTGCAACGTCACGATCGGCCAACAGGGCCAGGTCGCGGCGTACTTCTGGGAAGCGCGACAGTTCGTGGAACTTCGGCATTTTGCCCAGGGCGACTTCAGCCAGAACCAGTTCGAATACAAACACCGGGCGATCAAGACCGAGGGTTTTCGACAGTTCAGGGTGAATCGCGCCAACGAAACCAACCAAACGGCCTTCACGCTCGATGCGCGCAGTTTGCCCTGGGTGCAGCGCCGGGTGTTTACCTGGCGAGAAGGTGAAGGAGTCCAGTGCACCGGCAAAGCCCAGCACTGCTTCCACATCAGCCTTGACGTCAAAGAAGTCCACCGCGTCGCGACCTTGAGCCCAGCCTTCAGGCAAACGACTGCCGCAAACGACACCGGCCAGCATCGGCTCTTGCTTCAGGCCTTCCAACTGGCCGACAAAACGCAGGCCGCTTTCGAACAGGCGGACACGATCCTGTTGGCGATTGAGGTTGTGCTGCAGTGCCTTGACCAGGCCTGGCCACAACGACGAACGCATGGCAGCCATGTCATTGGAAATCGGGTTGGCCAGTAGCAGCGGCTCGACGCCCGGGCTGAACAACTCGAATTGCTTGGGATCGATGAAGCTGTAGGTAATCGCTTCCTGGTAACCGCGGGCCACCAGCAGACGGCGCAGTACCGGCAGATCGCTACGGGCTTCAGCTTTGGCCTGTGGAGCCAGGCGTGCTTGTGGGTAACGAACCGGCAAGCGGTTGTAGCCGTAGAGACGGGCCAGCTCTTCGATCAGGTCGACTTCAAGACTGATATCGAAGCGATGGCTTGGCACTTCAACACGCCATTGCCCTGCCCCATCCACAGTAATCGCCAGGCCCAGGGCACTGAGCAGCCGCTCGATTTCCGCGCTTTCGATTTCCAGACCCAGCATCTGAGTCACGCGCTCGGCGCGCAGCGTGATCGGTGCGATGGACGGCAGATGTTGCTCACTCACCGTCTCAATAATCGGACCGGCTTCCCCGCCAGTGATGTCCAGCAGCAGGCCAGTGGCACGCTCCATGGCTTCACGGGCGAGCTGCCAATCCACTCCGCGCTCATAACGGTGCGAGGCATCGGTATGCAGCCCATAGGAGCGCGCTTTGCCGGCAACAGCGATCTGATCGAAGAAAGCACTTTCAAGAAAGATGTCGCGCGTTGTGGCGGTCACACCGCTGTGCTCGCCCCCCATGACACCGGCAATAGCCAGCGCGCGGGAATGGTCGGCAATCACCAAGGTATCGCTACGCAGGGTCACTTCCTGACCATCAAGCAGAACGAGCTTCTCGCCCTCTTCCGCCATGCGTACACGGATGCCACCGTTGATTTCGGCAAGGTCGAAAGCGTGCAGAGGCTGACCCAGCTCCAACATGACGTAGTTGGTGATATCCACCGCCGCATCAATGCTGCGTACGTCAGCCCGACGCAGACGCTCAACCATCCACAGCGGGGTTGGCTTGCTCAGATCAACGTTGCGGATCACCCGGCCCAGATAACGCGGGCAGGCAGCCGGCGCCAGCACTTCAACCGGGCGCACTTCGTCGTGTGCAGCCGCAACAGCGGCCACTACCGGGCGCGTGACCTGTGCAGCGTACAAGGCGCCGACTTCTCGCGCCAAACCGGCCAACGACAGGCAGTCACCGCGGTTAGGGGTCAGATCGACCTCAATGCTCGCGTCGTCCAACTCCAGGTATTCACGAAAGTCCTTGCCTACCGGCGCATCAGCCGGCAGCTCCATCAGACCGTCGTTGCCTTCACCTACCTGCAACTCGGCCTGAGAACACAGCATGCCGTTGGACTCAACACCACGAAGTTTGGCCTTCTTGATCTTGAAGTCGCCTGGTAGTTCGGCGCCAATCATTGCGAATGGAATCTTCAGGCCCGGACGCACGTTAGGTGCACCGCAAACGACCTGGAAGGTTTCTGCACCATTGCTGACCTGGCACACACGAAGCTTGTCGGCATCCGGATGCTGCTCGGTGCTCAGCACCTCGCCCACCACAACGCCACTGAAAATACCGGCGGCCGGCGTAACGCTATCGACCTCAAGACCGGCCATCGACAGACGAGCAACCAACTCGTCGCGACTTACCTGCGGGCTAACCCAACCACGCAGCCATTGTTCACTGAATTTCATCCTGCTCTCCTAAAAATTCGTTACGACTAGCGAAATTGCGCGAGGAACCGCAAGTCGTTGTCGAAGAACAGACGCAAGTCGTTCACGCCGTAACGCAGCATGGCCAGACGCTCAACGCCCATGCCGAAGGCAAAGCCCGAGAACTCTTCCGGGTCGATGCCAGACATGCGCAATACGTTCGGATGAACCATGCCGCAGCCCATGACTTCCAGCCAGCCGGTCTGCTTGCAGACACGGCAGCCTTTACCGCTGCACATCACGCATTCCATATCGACTTCAGCGGACGGCTCGGTAAACGGGAAGTAGGAAGGACGGAAACGCACGGCCAGTTCTTTCTCGAAGAACACCCTCAGGAACTCTTCGATGGTGCCTTTCAGGTCGGCGAAATTGATGTCGCGGTCGACCAGCAGGCCTTCGACCTGGTGGAACATCGGCGAGTGAGTGATATCGGAGTCGCTACGGTACACACGGCCTGGGCAGACGATGCGGATCGGCGGCTTCTTCGATTCCATGGTGCGGACCTGTACCGGCGAGGTATGAGTGCGCAACAACATGTTTGCATTGAAATAGAAGGTGTCATGCATCGACCGGGCCGGGTGGTGGCCTGGGATGTTGAGCGCCTCGAAGTTGTGATAGTCGTCTTCGACCTCAGGGCCTTCGGCGATGCCGTAGCCGATGTGGGTGAAGAACTGTTCGATACGTTCCAGAGTACGGGTAACCGGATGCAGACCACCCGAGGTCTGACCACGGCCCGGCAGGGTTACGTCAATGGATTCGGCAGACAGTTTGGCGGCCAGTTCAGCCTCTTCAAACAACGCCTTGCGCGCATTGAGAACCTCTGTGACACGCTCCTTGGCAACGTTGATCAGGGCACCGACTTGTGGGCGCTCCTCTGCCGGCAAATTCCCCAGGGTCTTCATCACCTGAGTCAATTCGCCCTTTTTGCCAAGGTAGTGAACCCGGATTTGCTCCAGGGCATTGATATCTTCAGCGCTTTGCACAGCCTCTAGTGCTTGAGAGACCAGCGCATCCAGGTTTTCCATGTACAGACTCCAGATACAAAATAGGGGAAGAGCTTGAAGGCTCTTCCCCTATTTAAGACGTTTAACACCAGAGCCCACAGAGGTGAGCCCGGATGGACTGTCGGGGGTACTTAAGCCAAGGTGGCTTTAGCTTTCTCGACAATCGCAGCAAACGCCGCTTTTTCGTTCACTGCCAGATCAGCCAGAACCTTACGGTCCGATCTCGATGGACGCTTTTTTCAGGCCGGCGATGAAACGGCTGTAGGACAGACCGTTGATACGAGCACCAGCGTTGATACGAGCGATCCACAGAGCGCGGAACTGACGTTTTTTCTGACGACGGTCACGGTAGGCGTATTGGCCTGCCTTGATTACCGCTTGCTTGGCAACACGGAATACGCGCGAACGTGCACCGTAGTAGCCTTTAGCAAGTTTCAGAATTTTTTTGTGACGCTTACGGGCAATGACGCCACGCTTTACACGAGCCATGAGTTACTTCCTCTATTCTTGATCCAAAAATTAACGAAGGCGCAGCATGCGCTCGACTTTTGCCACGTCAGACGGATGCAGCAAGCTGCTACCGCGCAGTTGACGCTTACGCTTGGTCGACATTTTGGTCAGGATGTGGCTCTTGAAAGCGTGCTTGTGCTTGATACCGTTAGCAGTTTTCAGAAACCGCTTAGCAGCACCACTTTTAGTTTTCATCTTTGGCATGTTCGGATACTCCGCATTCAGTTGATAAACATAATCGCAAGGCCTGCCGTGCCCTGTTGATTACTTCTTCTTTTTCGGGGCGATGACCATAATCAGCTGGCGTCCTTCCATCTTAGGATGCTGTTCGACCGAACCGTACTCTTGCAGGTCAGCTTCAACCCGCTTGAGGAGTTCCATCCCCAGCTCCTGGTGGGCCATCTCACGGCCGCGGAATCGCAAGGATACCTTGGCCCTGTCCCCGTCACTCAGGAAACGTACCAGGTTGCGTAGTTTTACCTGGTAATCCCCTTCCTCCGTCCCTGGACGAAACTTGATTTCTTTAACCTGAATCTGCTTCTGGTTCTTTTTCGCAGCCGCGATCTGCTTCTTCTTCTCGAAGATCGACTTGCCGTAATCCATCACACGGCAAACTGGCGGTACTGCGTCGGCGGAAATTTCCACCAAATCCAGCTTGGCTTCTTCAGCTATACGAAGCGCTTCATCAATCGAGACGATGCCAACCTGCTCGCCGTCAGCGCCAATTAACCGAACCTCGCGTGCCGAGATATTCTCGTTGATCGGGGCTTTCGGTGCAGCTCGTTTATCTTGTCTCATTTCACGCTTAATAATAATTACTCCGAATCTGGGCGACCACGCCGGGAAACCGCTTGTGCAAGGAACTCCGAGAACTGGGCGACGGGCATCGAGCCCAGGTCAGCACCTTCACGGGTACGCACAGCGACAGTCTGCATCTCGACTTCCCGATCTCCAATAACCAAGAGATAAGGAACCTTGAGCAAAGTATGCTCGCGGATTTTAAAGCCGATCTTTTCATTTCTCAAGTCGGACTTGGCACGAAATCCGCTTTGATTGAGAGTTTTTTCGACCTCAAGGGCAAAATCTGCCTGTTTATCAGTGATATTCATCACCACTGCCTGGGTCGGAGCCAGCCACGCAGGGAATGCACCCTCGTAGTGCTCAATCAAAATACCGACGAAACGCTCGAAGGAACCGAGGATCGCCCGGTGCAGCATCACTGGATGCTTGCGGCTGTTGTCTTCGGACACGTATTCGGCGCCCAGACGGATCGGCAAGTTGAAATCGAGCTGCAAGGTACCACACTGCCAGACACGACCCAGGCAATCTTTCAGCGAGAATTCGATTTTCGGACCATAGAAGGCCCCCTCGCCTGGCTGCAGATCATAAGGCAGACCGGCGCTGTCGAGCGCGGCAGCCAGTGCCGTTTCAGCACGATCCCACAGCTCGTCGGAACCCACGCGCTTTTCAGGACGAGTGGAAAGCTTCATCTCGATGTCTTTGAAGCCGAAGTCGGCATAGACATCCATGGTCAGCTTGATGAAAGCGGCGGACTCAGCCTGCATTTGCTCTTCAGTGCAGAAGATGTGGGCATCGTCCTGGGTGAACGCACGCACACGCATGATGCCGTGAAGAGCACCCGACGGCTCGTTACGGTGGCAGGCACCAAACTCAGCCAGGCGCATTGGCAGCTCGCGGTAGCTCTTGAGCCCCTGATTGAACACCTGCACGTGGCACGGGCAGTTCATCGGCTTGATCGCGTAGTCGCGGCTTTCCGACTCAGTGGTGAACATGTTGTCGGCGTAGTTGGCCCAGTGGCCGGACTTCTCCCACAGGCTGCGATCGACCACCTGCGGAGTCTTGATCTCCAGGTAGCCGTTATCGCGCTGGATCTTGCGCATGTACTGTTCAAGTACTTGGTACAGGGTCCAGCCATTCGGGTGCCAGAACACCATGCCCGGTGCTTCTTCCTGGGTATGGAACAGGCCAAGACGCTTGCCAATCTTGCGATGGTCGCGTTTTTCCGCCTCCTCGATGCGCTGGATGTAAGCCGCCAATTGCTTCTTGTCCGCCCACGCGGTGCCATAAACGCGCTGCAACTGCTCGTTTTTAGCATCACCACGCCAGTAGGCGCCGGACAGCTTGGTCAACTTGAACGACTTGAGGAAGCGCGTGTTCGGCACATGCGGGCCACGGCACATGTCGACGTATTCTTCGTGGTAGTACAGGCCCATGGCCTGTTCGTTCGGCATGTCCTCGACCAGACGCAGCTTGTAGTCTTCGCCGCGAGCTGTGAACACGTCGATCACTTCCGCACGCGGAGTGACTTTCTTGATGACGTCGTAATCTTTTTCGATCAGCTGCTGCATGCGCTGTTCGATGGCGGCCATGTCGTCCGGAGTGAAAGGACGCTCATAGGCGATATCGTAATAGAAGCCTTCATCGATCACTGGTCCGATAACCATCTTGGCCGTCGGGTACAGCTGCTTGACCGCATGGCCAACCAAGTGAGCGCAAGAGTGGCGAATGATCTCCAGCCCCTCTTCATCCTTTGGCGTAATGATTTGCAAGGACGCGTCGCTGTCGATCAAGTCGCAGGCATCGACCAGCTTGCCATTGACCTTGCCGGCCACAGTGGCCTTGGCCAAGCCGGCGCCGATGGACGCGGCGACCTCGGCGACGGATACCGGGTGATCGAATGAACGCTGACTGCCGTCGGGAAGAGTAATAGTTGGCATGGCGCCTCCTCTCCTAGTGGTGACCCCTACCAAAGGTCACGTGGGTTGGGATGAGCCAGTACGCGATTCAGTCCAGGCCATTGAGTGATCAACGCCTGCCTTACAGCGGCAGGAGCCTTGCGGCCAACCGGGAAACCGAACCAGAGTGACTGGGGTTCACATCAAAAAGAATCATGAGGCATAAACTGCGAGGGGAATTGAAGTACACCCAAAGCCTGAAAACACCCAAGGGGCGGCATGCTAGCACAGATGAACGGTCATCGCTGCGCCGGGAATACGGAAACCCGGCGCCAAGTGTTTTCACCAGGAAAGTGAACTTGCGATATACGCAGGGCCTCAAATAAACGGAGAATTGCCGTCCTTGCTATCGACTTCAGGAGAGCTCGAGTCATGCGTCTTATCAAACTTTTTGCCGCCGCCGCCCCATTTGCCCTGTTGCTGCCCCTCAGCGCAAACGCTGCCTGGCCCGCCGGGGCACGTGCTGACTATATGAAGGACTGCACCGCAGCTGCTAGCCAGAGCGTGGATGCCAAGAGCGCCGAGAAGCACTGCGCTTGTGGTGCGGAAAAGCTCAACGAAAAATTCACCACTGAGCAAATCTCGGAATTGATGAGCAAGCAGAAACAACCGAGTGCGGAACTCAGAACCAAAGCGCTGGATGCGATTGCCGCTTGCCGAGTCGTCAAGTAACCCGGCAGCACTCGGATTCTTGCTGTTTTGAGGGCTGAAAATCAGCTGAAATACTGACTTCCCTCACAATAAATGCAGCTTTTACGGTTTTTTTATCGCCGATTATTTTCCGCCAAAGCCCCTTAAATCGGGGCTTCCAGCGGATCCGATCAGCAAAATGAGTTCAACCACTGGGCAAACAGCACTGAGAGGGGGCTCCCAAGTCGAACATTTCGACTATGATAGCTCGGTGTGCCCAGTTGGCCTGAGCAACACAGCACTACTGAAAATATATGTTTCTTGGAGATACACCATGTCTAATCGCCAAACCGGCACCGTAAAATGGTTCAACGATGAAAAAGGCTTCGGCTTCATCACTCCTCAAGGTGGCGGTGACGACCTGTTCGTACACTTCAAAGCTATTGAAAGCGACGGTTTCAAAAGCCTGAAAGAAGGCCAAACCGTTTCCTTCGTGGCTGAGAAAGGCCAAAAGGGTATGCAAGCTGCACAAGTTCGCCCAGAGTAAAATCTACGCGAGCTAAAAAAACCCCGTCCATGTGACGGGGTTTTTTATGGGCGCGACAAAAACCTCAAGCCATCAACCGCAGTTGACGCGGGTGATCACCAGGTTGGCATCGGTATTGAGGTTCAGGCGATCGGAGCGGTACTCCAACGTGATCATGTCGTTGGGCTTGAGGATTCGTGCATTCTGCGCCCCAGCACGGGTACGGGCCTGCTCAAGCAACTCCGGAGATGCGGTCTTGCCGATAGAAAATTCAGCGCCCTTCGCTTCACAGCGGGTGTATACGGGCTCAGTGGCCACAGGGTCTTTGGCTGCCCCTGAGGTGCTGCAACCTGCGAGCACAACCGCCGCCAACAAGGTTCCGAATGATGCGAGCTTCCAAGGCATGAAGCCTCCTTTCTAAAAATAAGCAGAGTTCGTGCGACAGCGCGCTGCGCGTTTGGTTGCAAAAACGAAATGGCCTTTTGCCCTATCGTCACGCAGTAGGCAAGTCTGCCTCAGAGCAGCACAGGCGTTCACCCGGCAATCGTGACTGAATATGAACAGGCCTCAATAGATGTCGATGTAGTCAAAAGCGGGCTTGGGCCAATTCTGTTTCAATGCATTGAAAATCTGCATCACCCAGACTTCATCGCTGGCCGCGACCAACCCGACATAGCCAGAACCGGCCGCCCAGGTCTCCAATCGAAACAGCAGGCCGTCAATATCAACGCCCCCGACCACGCCGGATGAGATATAGGCAATGCCGCCCTTGGTGACGCGCAGTTGGGCGTGCACATTGTCGCTGGCTGACGCCAGAAGCTGACGCACCGACTCAAGGGTCAAGGCCTCAGGGTTGTTCAAATCAATCTGCACAGGGGTTTCCTTGAAAACAGGCAAAGCGCAAGTGTCGCACAGCCCCTCCCCCATGCCTAAGTCGGAGTGCTAAAAGGCCCGCAAGGTGTTTAACTCTGCGCTCGGCAGCCCTTCGCCCTGCCCCTATCCTGGCAACCGCCTTTATTTGAATTCGTGAGACCGTCATGGCCACCGTAAGTATCGACGCCGACATCAAAGCCAAATGGCCACAGGGCCATTGCTCCTACAGCCCCGGGAGCCCCGAGGAGCTGGCAATCATCGGTATAGACCTGCTGGTCAAGGAATTGGGCACCCAAGCAGCCCAGGCCTTTATTACCCAGGTATTTGAAAAGTACCCCGCCGACTACCCGGGCGCACAAGACACGGAAAGAGAGTAACCCGCGCAGTCTCCTGCGCGGGCCAGGCTCATTTTAGGCGGGCCAGGCGCTCGGTCAGCAAATCGAAGAAGCCTTGGGCATCGCCATTTTCAACCCAAAATACGTTCTTTTCCTGCTTCAAGCCGTCATACCAGTCGACGATAGTCTGGCCGAAGGTCGGCCCCTCGCGGCTGTCGATGACCATATTGGCCTGCCGGCCGCTGAACAGCTCAGGCTTGAGCAGGTAAGCGATCACTGTGGCGTCATGCACCGGGCCGCCCGGGATCCCGTAGTGCTCCATATCGCCCTTTACGTACTCATTGAGAATATCGCCCACGACCTTGCTGGCGTTGTTCTTCAGCGCGGCAATTTTCTGCAGCCGCGCCTCGCTGGTGAGCACTTTATGGGTCACATCCAGCGGCAGGTAGGTGAGCTTGACGCCACTGTTGAGCACCACCTCGGCGGCCTGCGGATCGGCAAACAGATTAAACTCCGCCACCGGCGTAATGTTGCCCCCATTGAAATGCGCGCCCCCCATGACCACCACTTCTTTGATGCCTTGAGTGATCTCCGGCGCCTGGATCAGCGCCAGGGCCAGGTTGGTTTGCGGCCCGAGCATGGCGATGGTGATGCTATGGGGCTTGGCTTCGCGCAGCGTGTCGATCAAGTAATTGACCGCATTGCCCTGGGCCAGTGCAGCCTTGGGCTCATGCACGGTCACACCGGAAATGCCCTCCTTGCCATGGATGTTCTCGGCGTAGATTGGCGTGCGCAAGAGCGGCTTGGGCGCACCGGCATACACAGGCACCTCCTCACGCCCTGCCCACTCTCGCGCCAACCGCGCGTTGCGCGACGTCTTGTCCAGCCGCACGTTACCCGCCACCGTGGTCAGGGCACGGACGTGCAGTTCTTCCGGCGATGCCAGGGCAAACAGCAAGGCGACGACGTCGTCGGCGCCCGGGTCAGTGTCGATGATCAGGTCAATCTTTTCCGCCGCCTGGGCGCCGGTAGCAGTGAGCAGAGTCAAAAGCAGCAGGCTCCGAGTCCAGTGTTGAAATAGCTGAGCATAGCGTCGCATGGCGCACTCCTTGTGCGTGGGAAAGAAAGGCTGGAGAGCTAGAACGTCACTCCCGCAATCAGGGCGATATTGCAATAAGGCTGGCATTCGCCAGTACGGACCACAGCCCGCGCCTGGCGACTGAGAACTTTAAGCGCCTCATGCCCCAGCCACTCACGCTGCCCCAACTCGCCGCTGGCGTTAAGCCCATCCAGGGCTGCAAGGGCCGGTGACTGTTTGTCCAGGAGCTCGCGCGCCAGCACATGGCTTTCGACCTGCATTTCGCTGAGCACCACTGTCAGAGTCCCAATAAAATCAGGCACGCCCTGGGTCAGCGCCAAGTCGATCAACTCGACGCCCGGTGGTATCGGCAGGCCAGCATCGCCGATCACCACGATGTCACCATGCCCCAGCGAAGCGATCAGCCGCGACAAGGCGACATTGAGCAAAGGTGTTTTTTTCATGATGGGGAAAAGGCCTGCACGTCAGACAAGGTAGGAATGGAGGGCTGCGCCCCGGCACGGGTCACCGACAGTGCAGCGGCCACTTGGCCAAAGCGAATGGCCTCGGCCTCGCTTTTACCAGCGGCCAGGGCCGCCGCAAAACCGCCGACAAAGGTGTCCCCCGCTGCTGTGGTATCGAGTGCCTTGACCTTGGGTGCGGGGAAATGCTCAAAACCCTGGCCATTGGCAAACAGCGAGCCTTGAGCGCCCAACGTGATGATCACCTTGCCCGCCCCGGCCGCCAGCAAATGCCCGGCGGCGACCTCGGCACTCGCCAGGGAATCCACCGCCACACCGCTAAGCGCCGAGGCTTCGCTTTCATTGGGGATCAGGTAATCAATGGCCGCGTACCACTCAGCCGGCAGCGGGCCACTGGCGGGGGCTGGATTGAGGATCACTGTCTTGCCCAACTCACGACTGCGCTTGAGGGTATGACCCACAGTCGCCATCGGCACTTCCAACTGACAGATGACCACGTCCGCGTCCTGCAGCACGCCGTCGGCCTGGGCAACCACTTCAGGGCTGAGCTGACCGTTGCCACCCGCCACAATCACAATGGCGTTCTGGCTGCTGTCATCCACCACGATCAGCGCTACGCCGCTGGAGCCCTCGACGGCACGAACCGCCCGGCAATCAATCCCCTCGACCAGCAAGGCTCCACGCAACTGTTCGCCATAGGCGTCATCGCCGACGCAGCCGACCATCGCCACCTCAGCGCCCAGGCGGGCAGCCGCCACGGCCTGGTTGGCGCCCTTGCCACCGGGCACAGTGGCAAATGACTTGCCGATCAGGGTCTCACCGCCCCGGGGCAGGCGTTCGGCCCGAGTCACCAGGTCCATGTTGAGGCTGCCCACGATCACTACTTTTGCTGGCATACATCGATACTCATCAGTTCGGTTCAGCGGTATTCGGCAAAGGCACCCGCAAGCGGTGCCGTCGACTCTCGCAAGACAATATTCGGCGTCACAATACGCTGCTCAGTCGGCAAGCTCGGGCTGGCGATCCGGCGCAACAGCAACTCTGCCGCGATCTCCCCCAGTTGCAGGATCGACTGGCCGACCGTGGTCAGTGCCGGGTACACATAACGGCTCATCTGGATGTCATCGAAGCCGATCACCGACAGCTCGCTGGGCACGCGAATGTTGCGCTCAGCCGCCGCACGCAGCACGCCGATGCCCATCATGTCGTTGCTGGCAAAGATCGCACTCGGCGCCTGTCGCTCTAGCAACTGCGCGGCTGCGCTGTAGCCACCGGGGCTGGTGAAATCGCTTTCGATAATGCGCTCGGCGGGCACTTCGATCCCCGCCTCTTCCAGGGCACGGCAGAATCCGGCCAGGCGCATCTGCGCCACACTGGTGTAGACAGGGCCGCCAATGCAGGCGATGTCTCGATGCCCCAGCTCCAGCAAATGCCGGGTCGCCAGGTAGGCGCCGTACTCGTGATCGATACGCACCAGGTCGGCGTCAACACCTTCCAGTCCACGGTCGACGATCACCATCGGCGTGCGCACCCCGGCCAAGCCCTCGGCCAACCCGCCGTCGCCACCGGCCGAGGTCACGATCAGGCCGTCGATACGTTTCTCCAGCAGCACCCGCAAGTAGCTGCGCTGCTTGTCCGGGTTATCGTCGGAATTGCACAGAATCACGCAGTAGCCGTTGCGCTCGCAATAATCCTCGATGCCCCGGGCCAGCTCGGCAAAGTACGGGTTGAGGCTATTGGGCACCAGCAAGCCGATGGTCGCCGTGGTCTTGGCCTTCAGTGAGCGGGCCACCGCACTGGGCACGTAGTCGAGGCGCTTGATGGCCTCCTCGACCTTGAGCCGCACCGGCTCACTGACCGGCCGGCTCTTGTTCACCACGTGAGAAACCGTGGTGTAGGAAATCCCCGCCAGCGCCGCCACATCCTTGATTGTTGCCATGAATCAAACCCGCCGATTTGCGCGCTGGCTGCGATAGGTGTCGAGCACCACGGCAATCACGATGACCGCGCCGGTAATGATGCGCTTGGTCGGTTCGCTCGCGCCGATTTGTGCAAGGCCGGCAGCCAGTACGGAGATAATCAAGACGCCAAAGAAGGTGCTGATCACCGAACCGCGGCCCCCCATCAGGCTGGTGCCGCCAATCACCACCGCAGCGATGACCTGCAACTCCAGGCCGGAGCCCGCATTCGGATCCGCCGCTTCCAGGCGAGAAATCTGAAACAGTGCGGCAATGCCCGCCAACAAGCCCATCAGGCTGAAGACCAGGATCTTGTAGGGTTTGGGGTTGATCCCCGCCAGGCGCACCGCTTCTTCGTTGGTACCGATACCGATCAGGTAGCGACCGAACACGGTTCGGGTCAGCACAGCCTGGGCGATGAAGATAATCAGCAGCGCAATGATAAACGATGGCGAAATGCCAAAGGCGATGGGATTGGACAACCAGGCAAACGCATCGCCAATGTACGCCGTGCGCGAGCCGGTCATTTGATAGGCCACGCCCCGGGCCATCTCCAGCACCCCCAGCGACACGATAAACGACGGAATACGCCAGGCCACGGTAATCGAACCGGTGATGGTGCCCGCCAGCGCAGCGCAGCCCATGCCCAGCAGTGCCGCCGGCAATACGCCCCAGCCCCAGCCGAGAATCGCCACGCTGACCGTCGACGCTGCCAGAGCCAGTACCGAGCCCACGGACAGATCGATCCCGCCGATGATCAGGACGAACGTCATGCCCACCGCCAACACCATCAAGTCGGGAATCTGGTTGGCCAGGGTGCTGAAGGTGTCATAGGACAGAAAATGACTGCTCAGGCTGGAGAACAGAATGATCATGGCCAGCAAGGCGCCGGCCAGCCCCAGGTAAGTCCCCAGGCCGTAGTAATTGCCGCCGCGCTTGGCGCTTGCAGGTGGAGTTTTCATGGTGCGTTCCTAGGCGCCGCTTCATTGAGCAGCGCATCACGTTTTTGGTAGCCGGCAAAAGCCGCGGCAAGCAGTTCGTCCTGGGTCCAGCTGTCACGCTCGAACGTGTCAATCAGGCGCCCGGCGGACAATACGCCGATGCGATCGCAGATCAGCATCAGTTCCCGCAGGTCACTGGAGACCACCACCAAGGCCTTGCCCTGGCGGGTCAGTTCGCCCAGCAAGGCGTAGATATCGAACTTGGCCCCCACGTCGATGCCGCGAGTGGGTTCGTCGAACAGCAGCACCGAGCAATCACGCTCCAGCCAGCGGCCGATCACCACTTTTTGCTGGTTGCCGCCCGACAACTCGGACACCAACTGCCCAGGACCGGAACTGCGGATGTGCATCGCATCGATCTGACGCTGGGCCAGCCGTGCTTCGTTCCCAGCATCGACCAGCCCCGCGCGGGAGATGGCCGGCATATTGCCCAAGGCAATATTGGCGCTAATGGATTGGCTCAGCAGCAAGCCCTCGCCCTTGCGGTCCTCGGTGATCAAGGCAATGCCATGAGCCACCGCATCGGCTGGCGAGCGGATGCTCACGACTTGAGCCGGCGACCCCAGGGCCAAGGTGCCGCTGTCGGCGGCATCAGCGCCGAAGATCAGGCGCAGCAACTCCGTACGGCCTGCACCGATCAGCCCGGAAATGCCGAAGATTTCCCCGCTGCGCACCTCGAACGAAACGTCACAAACCTTATCCGAACGGCTCAGCCCGGTGACCGTCAGCGCCGGCGTACCGATCTGCCGCCGGCCCAAGTCGATGTGCTCGCCCAGCTCGCGCCCAACCATCAGGTTGACCAGTTGCTCACTGTTGTAATTGGCCATCGGCTCGACACAGACCAGGCAACCGTCGCGCAATACCGCAATGCGCTGGGCAACCCGGGCCAGCTCTTCGAGCCGATGAGAGATGTAAATGATCGATACGCCCCGGGCCTGCAAGCGAGTGATCTGTTCGAAAAGCATTTCCACTTCACGCGAGGTCAGCATGGCCGTGGGCTCATCGAGAATCAGCACGTGGCAATCGCCGATCAGGTTGCGGGCGATTTCCACCATCTGTTGATGGCCGATACCCAACTCGCCGACCAGGGTGTCTGGGTCGATGGCATCCAGCCCCACCTGGGCCATGGCCTCGATCGCCGCCTTGCGCAGTTGCTTGCGGCTGATCCAGCCAGCGCGACTGGGCAGGTTGTCGAGAAACAGGTTTTCGGCCACCGACAGGGTCGGCAACAGATTGAGTTCCTGCATGACCATGCGGATGCCGACCTCTTCGGCCTGGGTCCGGCTGCCGGGTCGGTAATCCTGGCCGTTAAACTGCATCTGCCCGGTGGTGGGTGTGACCAGGCCGCCGATGATCTTGGACAGGGTGCTTTTGCCCGCACCGTTTTCGCCGGTCAAGGCCAGCACTTCACCGCGCATCAAGGTCAGGTCGATGCCAGTGAGTACAGGTTGTGCATAGGTCTTGCCGATACCGCTGACCGAAAGGACAGGGTTCGCAGCAGAAACTGCCATAAGAAACTCTCCATGCGCCCGCCCCTGAGGGACGGGCGCCGTTGCGCCGCCTGGACGACTACTTGGTCACCAGCTCAACCGGAGTTTCGATCACGCCATTGGCGCCACCGTCGATTTTCTCGCCCTTGAGCATTTTCAGGGCGGTCTCGATGCCGAACACCGCCTGCTTGGCAGCAAACTGGTCAGCGGTGGCCAATACCCGGCCGTCGTTGAGCATCGGCTTGATGGCGTTGATGTTGTCGTAACCCACCACCTGCACCTTGCCCGCCTTGCCCGCAGCTCGTACCGCCGATACCGCGCCCACCGCCATGCTGTCGTTGCCGGCCAGCAACGCCTTGAGGTTCGGGTATTCGCTCAGCATCGCCGCGGCGACACGGTTGCCGGCGTTGATCTCCCAATCGCCGGACTGCAGGGACACCACCTTGATCTGCGCCGCTTCCATCGCATCCTTGAAGCCTGCGGTGCGCTGTTGGGCGTTGGTGGTGGTGGAAACCCCTTCAATGATGCCGACTTCGTCACCGGCCTTGAGCTGCTTGGCAAGGTACTCGCCCACCAGGCGCGCACCCTTGCGGTTATCCGGGCCTACGAATGGCACGCTGATGTTCTTGCTCTTGAGGACCGCCGGGTCCAGCTGATTGTCGATGTTGATCACGGTGATACCGGCATCCACGGCTTTCTTGATCACCGGCACCATGGCCTTGGAGTCGGCCGGGGCAATAACCAGCGCGTTGACCTTGGACACGATCATCTGCTCGACAATACGAATCTGGTTGGCGGTATCGGTCTCGTCCTTGATGCCATTGGACACCAGGTCGAAATCGGCGGAATGGGCTTTCTGATACGCCTTGGCGCCGTCTTCCATGGTCAGGAAGAATTCGTTGGCCAGGGACTTCATGACCAGGGCGACCTTGGGTTTTTCAGCGGTTTCGGCGTAAGCCGAAGAGAGAGGCAGCGCAGCGGATGCCGCGGCAAGCACAGCGACAGCAAGAAGACGTCCAGCGAATGGCAGCTTCATGGGTTCACTCCGATCTTATGATTATTGTGAGCAACGCTTGCGCAAAACAGACTTGGGCACTGATGACAGACAACTAGCCTGAACCGAAGCCAAACTGGAAGAACGCCTCAGACTCGAAGGTTTCCAGGAGTAGCAAACGTTTGCGTAGAGCGAACTATGCGAACCTGTCGGGGATTTGTCAACGAGAGAAAAGCGCTCTGCAGGGCTGCAAAAGCGCATAGGCCTAGCGCGCCCTGGCGGTGCGCGCCTTTCCAGCCTGGGGGCGACTCAGACGGAGGTGCTGATCAGCCCGCCGGAGGTCGAATCCTTGCTGAGTTCTTTGACCAGGTTGGCCACCACCTCTTGCAGGACGCTACTGACATCGGCGATCTGGCCCTGGATCGCCATCACCACCGTGGTCTTGGCTTCCGGGGTCGGGTAATCCGCGGCCTGGGCAGCGGCCAGTTGCTCCCGGAGTTGCTTGAGCTGTTCTTGCAGCTCCTTCATCCGCTTGAGCAGGATCTGCGCAGCAGCACTCAGGTCGGAGCGCTCAGTGTCTTCAGTCTTCGTGTCCTGGCTCAGAGAGCTGATGCTCACCTTCAACTTGCCGTCTTCATCCACCCCTTGCGTTGACGCCTCATCCTGCGCCTCTAGAGACAAGGGCAATTTGGCACTGAGAGTGATCGCACCTGAGGGCGGAAAACCAACAGAAAGGGACATGTGAACTCCTAAGAAAAAAGATCCTAAACGGGCATCGGCCACGGCAGGACTTTCTTTAACTCACTTCGTCTCTACCCTCCCGCTCCACTGCGCAGCATGTCCGGCAAACACCTTCGGATTGCCGAACAAAGGATTCTGAAATATTCGGAAACCCGGACACAGAAACCCTCATCGCCTTTCAGAAAACAAAATAAATACATAAAAATCAATAACTTAAAAGTTATTTCAGATCGAGACAGGACTGGTACAGATCCTGCTCATCCGTCTGGCCCCACCGCGTTCAGATCTGCCGCGGGGTGTTTCTAGATGAACCTGCATCAGCACCGTCTCACCACTAGAGAGAAAAATAATGAAATCTGCCTTCAACACTTTGGTTCCGGGCGCTTTGGCCCTCCTGCTGCTCCTGCCAACCGCACTGCACGCAAAAGAAGTCGAAAACAAACAGAAACTCTCCAATGTCGTGGTACTCGCCACCGGCGGCACCATTGCAGGCGCGGGCGCCAGCTCGGCCAACAGCGCCACTTACCAAGCCGCCAAAGTCGGTATCGAGCAACTGATCGCCGGCATCCCCGAATTGAGCCAACTGGCCAATGTGCGTGGCGAACAAGTGATGCAGATCGCCTCCGAAAGCATCACCAACGACAACCTGCTGCAACTGGGCCGTCGTGTCGCCGAACTGGCCGACAGCAAAGACGTTGATGGCATCGTCATCACCCACGGCACCGACACCCTGGAAGAAACCGCCTACTTCCTGAACCTGGTGGAAAAAACCGACAAGCCAATCATCGTGGTCGGCTCCATGCGTCCAGGTACCGCGATGTCCGCCGACGGCATGCTCAACCTGTACAACGCCGTGGCTGTGGCCGGTAGCAAAGAAGCACGGGGCAAAGGCGTGCTGGTTACCATGAACGACGAGATCCAGTCGGGTCGCGACGTGAGCAAAATGGTCAACATCAAAACCGAAGCGTTCAAAAGCGCCTGGGGCCCAATGGGCATGGTCGTGGAAGGCAAATCCTACTGGTTCCGCCTGCCAGCCAAGCGCCACACCCAGGATTCGGAATTCGATATCAAGACCATCAAGAGCCTGCCCGACGTAGAAATCGCCTACGGCTACGGCAACGTCAGCGACACCGCCTACAAGGCCCTGGCCCAGTCTGGCGCCAAAGCCATCATCCACGCCGGCACCGGCAACGGCTCGGTGTCTTCGCGCGTCGTTCCAGCCCTGCAAGAGCTGCGCAAAAATGGCGTACAGATCATTCGCTCCTCCCACGTGAATGCCGGCGGTTTCGTCCTGCGCAACGCAGAACAGCCTGACGACAAATACGACTGGGTCGTTGCCCACGACCTGAACCCACAGAAAGCCCGCATCCTGGCCATGGTCGCCCTGACCAAGACCCAGGACAGCAAAGAACTGCAGCGCATCTTCTGGGAATACTGATCCATCTCGCCCGGCCGTTTAGGTCGGGCATCTGCTGCCGCGCCACTCGTTCGTCTGAATGCGTGGCGTAACAGCTCGCCAACCTCCCTCTCCCCCCCCCCCCGCAAAAAATTTCCGTCTTTCCGACAAAATCAGAGAAATCGCGGTCAGAAGATTTTCTTGAATTTTAAGCAGTTGCGAAATTTCCTACAGTTAAATACTGTATGTGCGTACAGCTTAATAAGGATTATCCTATGGCCACCGCTGCAATCACCCCACCCGGCTCCTACGAACGCATGGGTTTGCGGGTACAGAAAATCATCAACTCCCCCAACGCCCAAAAAGCCAAGGCCGCGCTGATCTTCCGCCTGCCCGACGAACCGGTGGATGAGTGGGAGCGCCTGCTGGAAGAAATCGCCGAGAACGACAACGTCACCCTCGCCTACCGCGACGATGGCGGTGTGCAGATTTTCTGGGTCGTACCGAAGGAAGATTGATTCGATGATGGTCCGTTGTTTTGCCGTACTGCTGTCCTGTATCGCCCTAACCGCCCAAGCCGATGCACCACGTACCTTCAGCGAAGCCAAGAAGGCCGCCTGGAAACTCTATGCCCCGCAGTCCACCGAGTTCTATTGCGGCTGCAAGTACAGCGGCAATCGAGTCAACCTGGCGGCCTGCGGCTACGTTCCACGCAAGAATGCCAAGCGCGCCGAGCGCATCGAGTGGGAGCACATCGTGCCTGCCTGGCAAATCGGCCATCAACGCCAATGCTGGCAACAGGGCGGCCGCAAGAACTGCACCCGCAACGACAAAGTCTTTCAACGCGCTGAAGCCGACTTGCACAACCTGGTGCCCAGCATCGGCGAGGTGAACGGCGATCGGAACAATTTCAGTTTCGGCTGGCTGCCGGTGCAGACAGGGCAATACGGCTCCTGCCTGACCCAGGTCGACTTCAAGGCGAAGAAGGTCATGCCGCGGCCTTCAATTCGCGGCATGATCGCCCGGACCTACTTCTATATGAGCAAGCAATACGACCTGCGCCTGTCGAAACAGGATCGCCAGTTGTACGAAGCCTGGAACAAGACATACCCGGTCACAGCCTGGGAACGCCAGCGCAATCAAACCGTGGCCTGCGTCATGGGGCGCGGCAACGAGTTTGTCGGCCCGGTGAATCTGAAGAGCTGCGGCTGAGCCAGTGGCTCGGGCCGCTCGCTGGCCAACTCGCCAGCGAGGGAATAGGGGCAGCGCCAGATTGCGCAGCCCCTCAAGGGATTTACTGCGCTGCGCCGAGCTGGATGACGGTCACGTCGATATTGCGTTTTTTCGCCTTGGTCAACTTCTCAACCACTTCAGCCTGTTTCGCTTCAGCTTCCGCCTGGGTCGGGAAAGGCCCGATCACCACCCGCTGCTTGCCACCCTCGGTAACCACGCTGGATATGACGCCGTGCTCGATCAGCCAACCGGTCATGTCACTCACCGCCTGAGGCAACTCGCTGCCCACCAGGACATGCCACTGTGGCGCGCTAGGCACCTGGGCCGGCTGGACCTGAACCGCTGCGGCCGTACTTTTCGCCGCCTCGACCCGCTTACCCTCGCCACAACCGGCCAAGGCCAATACCGCCGCTATCATCACTAGTGTGCGCACAACCTACCCCCGGAAAGTCTGAGGCGGCGATTTTAACACCCAAGGCCCGGTCGGCACTGTCACAAAATCAAGTCGAAACAGGGAGAATGATATTTATCGTCTCTGTATAGTCGCGCCTTGGGAATTAATACATCGTCTGCGCGTCACAAAGAGGCACCCACTGAGTGGAACTTCGCACTAATCTATACACACAACCGACATCTGCACTGCCCGATTCAGGTGCCCTACATACAAAGCAATCAAGGAGAAGATCATGCTGATACTCACCCGCAAAGTCGGTGAAAGCATAAATATCGGTGACGACATTACGATCACCATTCTTGGCGTCAGCGGCCAGCAAGTCCGGATTGGCATCAACGCCCCCAAAGACGTTGCCGTACACCGCGAAGAGATTTACCAGCGTATTCAAGCGGGCCTCACCGCCCCGGATAAACGCGAAACACCTTGAATGTCATGAGCAGCCAGCCCTTTGTCTCAGCGCAATGGCTGGCGTGGTCCCGATTGCACTCAAGCCTTGCCTGATGCTGTCGAAGCCGCCCGTTCCAGTACAGCCCTCACCCTCAAACTTGCACTGCCCCTCTCAGTCCAGGGTGAACAACTGCCATTCCCTCCCCGCTCTATAGCAATGAAAAAACCCGACCAAGGTCGGGCTTGAACCGTCTGCTACCCCAATTTCAACTCGAACGCGATAGCCGCCTCAGAGGCAAGTAGCCAAGGCTGCCAGCCGGCGCTTGGACACAAAGCTGTCCTGGGTCGCGTAGTAGTTGATGGTGGTCGTCGAGGCTTGCATGCGAATGTCCGCGAAAGACTCTGCCGACCGCGAATAGACCGTGTAGCCACCGGCCTTGCCGGGCTCCAGGTACGCCGCCCCATCGACACCAAACACCGCCTCGTCCTGCCAGGCGAACTGCACACACTGCGCCACCAGCAGATCAGCCTTGGTCGAGACCAGGGCCTTGTCCGGCGTCCTCGAGCGCGCCTCATTCATCGTCGAACTTGCACAGCCGACCAACAGAATCGTGACGAACACCGTCATGAAAAACCGCATGCTGCTACCTCGCTTTGAAAACGCGAGAGTATCACCCGAGCCGCAGGCAGGAATCGTCGCACGCCAGAAAAAACCTCCACGACAACCGGCTGATGCGAAGACTATTTTTCATTGCCCATTGCAAAACCTGCGACAAGCAGATTAATCTCCGCGCCCCTTCCCACACTTTTGCAAAGGAGATCCACCATGAATGACCTGATCACCCCTTGCAGGACGTGCCTGGTTTAATCGTCGTACCCGCTATTATTTAGCTCCGCGCCAAAACCTGTTCGTCCTGCCATTACCTGAGTTTATTTTTCTCCAATCAGGAATTGGACATGGACAATTGCATCCGCAATTTGTCGGACCGCGTATCGCTGATCGCTTCCGACACCACCTGGATCGAAGACAAAGCGATCCAACAACTGCACACCACCGCCCAACTGCCCGGCATGCATCGCGTCGTCGGCATGCCCGACCTGCACCCAGGCCGAGGCTACCCCGTGGGCGCCGCCTTCTTCTCCCAGGAAACCCTCTACCCAGCGCTGGTCGGCAACGACATCGGCTGTGGCATGGCCTTGTGGCAAACGGACATTCCCACCCACAGGCTCAACCTCGACAAGCTGGAAAAGAAAATCGGCAACATCGACCTACCTCTGGGCGAGGACTGGCAGGAACAACTGGCCGCCCTGGCGCTTCCAGCCAACGGACACGAACACTCCCTGGGCACCATCGGCGGCGGCAATCACTTTGCCGAACTGCAGCAAATCGACCAGGTTTACGCCCAGGACGCCGTCGACGCCCTCAAGCTCGACAACCGAGCGCTGCTGTTGCTGGTCCACAGCGGCTCCCGCGGACTGGGCGAGGCCATTCTGCGACGCCACGTGGATCAACACGGCCATAGCGGCATCAGCGCTGACAGTATCGAAGGCCGCGACTACCTGCACCGGCACAACCAGGCTCTGCGCTACGCCGAAGCCAACCGCCGCCTGATCGCCCAGCGCCTGCTGGGCAATCTGGGGGCACAGGGGCATGCCGCGCTGGACATCAACCACAACTTGGTCTCGCCGATGACCGTCGAAGGCTTGCCGGGCTGGATCCATCGAAAGGGGGCGACCCCGTCCGAGCAGGGCGTGGTAGTCATTCCCGGCTCACGGGGTGATTACAGCTACCTGGTTCAACCCATACCGATGGCCGCCAGCCTGTACTCCTTGGCCCATGGCGCGGGCCGCAAATGGATTCGCAGCGATTGCAAAGGCCGTCTGGATTCGCGCTTCAGCTTCGAACAACTCAAGCGCACCAGCCTGGGCAGCCGAGTGATCTGCGAAGACCGCGCCCTGATGTACGAGGAGGCACCGCAAGCCTACAAAGCCATCGACAGCGTGGTCGGCAGCCTGCGAGACGCCGGCTTGCTGCACATCATCGCGCGCCTCAAACCGGTGCTGACCTACAAACGCCGAGGATGCTGCTGATGCTTCTATTACAGCTGTCCTCGGCCCAGGGCCCGGCCGAATGCGAGCTGGCGGTGAGCAAAGCGCTGCGCCGCCTGCACGAGGAAGCCCTGGAGCAAGGCGTCGAGTTGAGGCTGATCGAGAGTGAAGCCGGCAGCCAGGCCGGCACCTGCAAATCAATGCTGATCGGCCTCGACGGCGATCAGGCTGACGCCCTCGCCCAGTGCTGGAGCGGTACGTTGCTCTGGACCTGCAAAAGCCCCTACCGGCCGCAGCACAAACGCAAAAACTGGTTCTTTGCCGGGCAAGTCTTCGACCGCCCCCAGACCACCCAGGAACACGAGATTCGCTTTGAAACCCTGCGCGCCTCGGGGCCGGGTGGCCAGCACGTCAACAAAACCGACTCAGCCGTGCGCGCCACCCACCTGGCGACGGGGATCAGCGTCAAAGTGCAGTCCGAGCGCAGCCAGCATCAGAACAAACGACTGGCCCTGCTGCTGATCAACCAGCGCCTGGCGACCCTGGAAGAGCAAGCCAACAACGCACTGCGCCTGCAACGCCGGGATTCCCATCACGGCGTTGAACGAGGCAACCCCGTCAGGTCCTTTGCAGGCCCCGGGTTCGCCCCTCAAGCCAGTTAGAACCAGCCGTCGTTACCCGCCCCTTCGCCAACGACTGTCGAAGGGGCGCCCAGCAGCACCAATAAGAGACCGAAACCCGCTGGGGCGCGCGGACGAAAACCCACTATTATTCGCAACCGAGCATTCCTCAAGAGAAAGGACATTCAGGTGATCCACCCGACGGCGATCGTGTCTACATCAGCAAAACTGGGGGTAAACGCAACAATAGGCCCCTTCACCATCATTCACGACAACGTCGTGATCGGTGATAACGCAGTAATCGGCTCCCATTGTGAAATTGGACTGCCATCGTCGCTGGCGGACGGCCTGCCATTGGTTATCGGAAACGACGCCTTGATTCGCTCCCATAGCGTTTTCTACGAGGGCTCGTCCTTTGGCGACAACCTGAGCACGGGCCATCGGGTGACAGTACGAGAGAAGACCCAGGCCGGAACAGCCTTTCAAATTGGCACACTCGGGGATATCCAGGGGCATTGCAGCATTGGCCATTACGTCAAGTTTCATAGCAACGTGCACATCGGCCAGCACTCCAGGATCGGCGACTACGTTTGGATTTTCCCTTACGTGGTGCTGACCAATGACCCCCACCCACCCAGCGAAGTCTTGATGGGAGTGACCGTGGAGGACTACGTCGCCATCGCCACCATGTCGGTCATTCTTCCTGGGGTCACCCTGAAGTCTGGCTCGCTGATTGGTGCCCACAGCTCCGTCAATCGTGACGTCGCGGCAGACACCGTGGTTTCAGGAAGCCCTGCGAAGTTCATCTGCGACGCCAACGCCATCAAGCTCAAGGATGGCTCCGGACGCGCCGCGTACCCGTGGCGCTTCCATTTTCATCGGGGCTACCCCGAAACCGTCATAGCCCAATGGCTCGCCGAAGCCTCGCAGCCTTAGCCTTCGGCAATGCCAAGCCAGGCCGGGCGACCATGCACAATGGCCCCGCAGAAGGCTTTAAATAACCCAAAGCAAAAAGCCCAACTCAACGTTGGGCTTCTAATCTGGCAGCCATGGCTGCGTCATAACGATAAAGCTGACTGATCCGACTCAAATGACCTGATATCTGCGCTCACATAGCCCTGCGTGCACGAGCCCGATATGTTGTGAACGCTCTGCGAGAAATCCGAGACAACAAAAAAGGGCCCACCTTTCGGTGAGCCCTTCTAGACCGCCCAGCAGAGCGGATTTTGTTTGGTAGGCGCGATTGGACTCGAACCAACGACCCCCACCATGTCAAGGTGGTGCTCTAACCAACTGAGCTACGTGCCTGCTGTGAGGCGGCATTCTACGGAATTCCGGAGGGGTGTCAACACCTTTTTTGCAGCTAAGCCTATGAATATGCAAATTTTTTAATTTCGCCATGGCAACCACGGCTTTGCACCGGCTGGCAGCGGATTTTCAACTCAGGTAGCATCGGCGCACTCGTAAAATATATTAAACAGAGGTCGCAGGATGGCGAATATTTCCTACCCAGAATCCTACTACGCCGCATCGGCCAATGCGGCTCCGGCACGGCCATCCCTGCAAGATGATGTCGAGACAGATGTCTGCGTGATTGGCGCTGGATACACGGGCCTTTCCAGCGCGCTGTTCCTGCTGGAGAACGGGTTTCGCGTCACCGTACTGGAAGCCGCCAAGGTCGGCTTTGGCGCCTCGGGACGTAACGGTGGGCAAATCGTCAACAGTTACAGCCGCGACATTGATGTGATTGAACGCAGCGTCGGGGCCAAGCAGGCACAACTGCTGGGCCAGATGGCCTTCGAGGGAGGCCGGATCATTCGCGAGCGCGTGAATAAATATCAGATCCAATGCGACCTGAAGGACGGCGGTGTATTCGCCGCCCTGACCAGCAAGCAGATGGGCCACCTGGAGTCACAGAAGCGCCTGTGGGAGCGCTATGGCCACACCCAGCTGGAACTGCTGGATCAGCGCCGTATTCGCGAAGTCGTGGCTTGTGATCAATACCTGGGCGGCATGCTCGACATGAGCGGTGGCCATATCCACCCATTGAACCTGGCACTGGGCGAAGCGGCAGCAGTGGAATCACTGGGCGGCCGTATTTACGAACAATCCCCCGCCGTGCGCATTGAACGCAGTGCCAACCCGGTGGTGCATACGCCTCAAGGTAAAGTACGAGCCAAGTTCATCATCGTTGCGGGCAACGCCTATCTCGGCAACCTGGTGCCGGAGCTGGCAGCCAAATCCATGCCTTGCGGCACCCAGGTCATCACCACCGAGCCCCTGGGCGATGAACTTGCAAACAGCCTCCTGCCACAGGATTACTGCGTCGAAGACTGCAATTACCTACTGGATTACTACCGGCTTACCGGCGACAAGCGCCTGATTTTCGGCGGCGGCGTAGTCTATGGCGCGCGGGACCCAGCCAATATCGAGGCGATCATCCGACCCAAGATGCTCAAAGCCTTCCCCCAACTCAAGAACGTCAAGATCGACTACGCCTGGACCGGCAACTTCCTGCTGACGCTGTCCCGCCTGCCGCAGGTCGGACGCCTGGGCGACAATATCTACTACTCCCAAGGCTGCAGCGGCCATGGCGTGACATACACCCACCTGGCCGGCAAGGTCCTGGCAGAAGCCCTGCGCGGCCAGGCAGAACGCTTTGACGCCTTTGCCGACTTACCCCACTACCCCTTCCCTGGCGGCCAACTGCTGCGCACGCCGTTTGCAGCGCTAGGGGCTTGGTACTACGGGCTTCGGGATAAGCTGGGCTTCTGACGCTCGCCTTGTAGGAGCCGGCTTGCCGGCGATCGCCTCGACTCGGTCCATCGTTGTTAGACCGAGGCCCCCGCATCGCCGGCAAGCAAAAACCCAAATTTCAGACACAAAAAACCCCGGCCTCTCGACCAGGGTCTTTGCTATCGATCCAAGCAAGCCCAAAGCTTGTCTTGGCGCTCTCAGGGTGTTCAGTGAACCCTGGAACAGATATGGCGCAGCGGACGGGACTCGAACCCGCGACCCCCGGCGTGACAGGCCGGTATTCTAACCGACTGAACTACCGCTGCGTATCGCTTGGACTTGCGTCCATTTGAACCTTTTAAATCACTCTGATCGTATCGCCTTGAGGCTTTTCGATCTCAAGCCAGTATGACCTGACTTGGAAAATATGGCGCAGCGGACGGGACTCGAACCCGCGACCCCCGGCGTGACAGGCCGGTATTCTAACCGACTGAACTACCGCTGCGCGTCGGTTGGATGCTTCCTAAGAAGCCTCCGCCTTTCTTGCGAAAGACACTCGTGAAGTGGTGGGTGATGACGGGATCGAACCGCCGACCCTCTGCTTGTAAGGCAGATGCTCTCCCGGCTGAGCTAATCACCCTTTGCTTCGCTGAGGCCGCGAAATTTACGCAGATACCCAAGCTAAGTCAATAGCAGCGTTAGAGTTTTTTCAAAAACAGCTTTGAGCAACACGCTTCAAGCCACCCGAAAAACACCAGCGCCACCCTTCGCTCCAAGCAGTCGCTTACAACGTGCAACTGCTGGGCACCCTTATTCCCGATAAATCATTTTCTTGGTCATGCCGCCATCGACCACAAACTCTTGGCCGGTGACAAAGCCGGAGTTTCTGGACAGCAGCCATGCCACCATCGACGCCACATCCTCGACCGTCCCCACCCGCCCCGCAGGATGCTGGGCATGATCGGTATCGGCCAGAGGATCAGCTCTGCGCACCGCGGGATCCCGCGCATCGATCCACCCGGGGCTCACCGCATTGACCCGAATCTCCGGACCAAGGCTGATAGCCAGCGCATGGGTCAACGCCAGCAGGCCGCCCTTGCTCGCCGCGTACGCCTCACTGTCCGGCTCGGATTGCCGAGCACGAGTGGAGGCTAGGTTGACGATGGCACCGCCGTGGGCACGCAGGTAAGGCGCACAATGCTTGGCCAGCAGCATAGGCCCACCAAGGTTGACCGCCAAAACGCGATTCCAATACGCCAGATCGAGGCTTTCCAGGGTGATGTTGTGAGGGTCGGCCACCGCCGCGTTGCATACCAGCGCATCCAGGCGACCGAACTGCCCCAGCACCTCCGCCACACCGCGCGCCACCTGCTCCTCGTCGGCCACATCCATGGTGATAAACCAGGCGCTCTCACCGAGCACCTTGGCCACCTTGGAGCCCCGCACGCGATCCAGATCGGTCAGCACGACCTGCCAGCCTTCACTGATCAGCCAGGCAGCAATCCCCAAGCCAATGCCACGTGCTGCACCGGTCACCAGCGCGACACGCCCGTTGGCAGCGCTCTGCTGCGTAGACAGCTCGATCACAAAGCAGCCAGGCCACGAGCCAAGTCAGCTTGCAGGTCCGCCACATCTTCCAGGCCGACAGCGACACGGATCAGGCTGTCGCGAATACCGGCAGCCTCACGCTCCTGAGGCGCCAGGCGACCATGGGAGGTGGTGCTCGGGTGGGTGATGGTGGTTTTGCTGTCACCCAGGTTGGCCGTGATGGAAATCAAGCGCGTGGCGTCGATAAAGCGCCAGGCACCCTCTTTGCCACCCTTGACCTCAAAGCTCACCACCGCGCCAAAACCGCGCTGCTGACGCTTGGCCAACTCATATTGCGGGTGGCTCGGCAAGCCGGCGTAATGCACCTTCTCGATGCCATCCTGACGCTCCAGCCACTCAGCCAAGGCCAGGGCATTGGCGCAGTGGGCACGCATCCGCAGGCTGAGGGTTTCCAGGCCCTTGAGGAAAATCCAGGCATTGAACGGACTCAGGGTCGGCCCTGCAGTACGCAGGAAGCCCACCACTTCTTTCATCTGTTCACTGCGACCGGCCACCACACCGCCCATGCAACGGCCTTGGCCGTCGATGAACTTGGTCGCCGAATGCACCACCACGTCCGCACCCAGCTTCAACGGCTGTTGCAACGCAGGGGTGCAGAAACAGTTGTCGACCACCAGCATCGCGCCCTTGGCGTGAGCGACCTCGGCCAAGGCGGCGATATCCACCAGCTCAGCCAGGGGATTGGAGGGCGACTCGACAAACAGCAGTTTGGTATTGGCCTTGATGGCCGTATCCCAGCCGGACAAGTCCGCCAGAGGCACGTAATCGACTTCGACACCAAAACGCTTGAAGTACTTTTCGAACAGGCTGATGGTCGAGCCAAACACACTGCGCGACACCAGCACATGATCGCCCGCACTGCACAGGCTCATGACCACCGACAGGATCGCCGCCATGCCGGTGGCGGTGGCCACGGCCTGCTCTGCACCCTCCAAGGCTGCCATACGCTCTTCAAACGAACGCACAGTGGGGTTGGTGTAGCGGGAATAGACGTTGCCCGGCACCTCGCCGGCGAAACGCGCGGCCGCGTCGGCAGCTGTGCGAAACACGTAGCTGGAGGTGAAGAACATCGGATCACCGTGCTCCCCTTCCGGGGAACGGTGTTGGCCGGCGCGCACGGCCAGGGTGTCGAACGCTACACCATCTAGGTCGCTGTCCAGCCGACCGGCATCCCAATCCTGACTCATGCCGCCTACTCCTTAGTCTTAAAACTCTAAATCAGTTGTTGTACAGATCGATGATCGCGCTGACCGCCTGGGTCTTGACCTTGGAAGCGTCATTACGGGCATGCTCGATCTTGTTCAGATAGGCCTCGTCCACGTCGCCGGTGACGTACTTGCCGTCGAACACCGCGCAGTCAAAGCTCTCGATCTTGATCTTGCCGCCACCGACAGCCTCGATCAGGTCAGGCAGGTCCTGGTAGATCAGCCAGTCAGCGCCGATCAGGTCCGCCACGTCCTGGGTCGAACGATTGTGAGCGATCAGCTCGTGGGCGCTCGGCATGTCGATCCCGTAGACGTTCGGGTAACGCACGGCCGGTGCCGCGGAGCAGAAGTAGACGTTTTTCGCGCCGGCTTCACGAGCCATCTGGATGATTTGCTTGCACGTGGTGCCACGCACGATGGAGTCGTCCACCAACATCACGTTCTTGCCGCGGAATTCCAGCTCGATGGCGTTGAGCTTCTGGCGTACGGATTTTTTCCGCGCAGCCTGGCCCGGCATGATGAAGGTCCGGCCGATGTAGCGGTTCTTCACGAAGCCTTCGCGGAACTTGACGCCCAAGTGGTTAGCCAGTTCCAGGGCTGCCGTGCGGCTGGTGTCCGGAATCGGGATGACCACGTCGATGTCGTGCTCTGGACGCTCACGCAGGATCTTCTCCGCCAGCTTCTCACCCATGCGCAGGCGGGCCTTGTAGACCGAAACACCGTCGATGATCGAGTCCGGACGCGCCAGGTAGACGTGCTCGAAGATGCACGGAGTCAGAGACGGGTTGGTCGCGCACTGACGGGTGTGCAGCTTGCCATCTTCAGTGATGTAGACCGCTTCGCCCGGGGCCAGGTCGCGGATCAGCGTGAAGCCCAGCACGTCCAGGGACACGCTTTCGGAGGCGATCATGTACTCGACGCCTTCGTCGGTATGACGCTGACCGAAGACAATCGGACGAATACCGTGGGGATCACGGAAACCGACAATGCCGTAGCCGGTGATCATGGCCACGACCGCGTAACCACCAACGCAACGGTTGTGCACATCAGTCACGGCGGCAAACACGTCTTCCTCGGTAGGCTGCAGCTTGCCGCGCTGGGCCAGCTCGTGAGCGAACACGTTGAGCAGTACTTCGGAGTCGGAGTTGGTGTTGACGTGGCGCAGGTCAGATTCGTAAATCTCCTTGGCCAGCTGTTCAACGTTGGTCAGGTTACCGTTGTGCGCCAGGGTGATGCCGTACGGCGAGTTGACGTAAAACGGTTGAGCTTCGGCCGAAGTCGAGCTGCCTGCGGTCGGATAACGCACATGGCCAATGCCCATGTGACCGACCAGGCGCTGCATGTGACGCTGATGAAACACATCACGAACCAGACCATTGTCCTTGCGCAGGAATAACCGGCCATCGTGGCTGGTCACAATACCGGCAGCGTCCTGGCCGCGGTGCTGGAGCACGGTTAGCGCGTCATACAGCGCCTGATTGACGTTCGACTTACCGACGATACCGACGATGCCACACATGCGACGCAACCCCTACTTAATGAAACTGAACTGATCACCGCTTACTGAGGCGTTTTGGCCGGTAAGAGGTGCTCCTTGAACGGTATTTCAGCGGGTACGCTGATACCGCTGGCCAGCCACTGACTGCTCCACCCCAGGATGAGGTTCTTGGACCAGTCTGCAACCAATAGAAATTGTGGCACCAGCCGCGACTGCTGCCACCAGGAATCCTGTTGTACCGGCCCCAGGCTCAGAAGCCCGACCGCCACGACCACCAGCAATGCGCCACGCGCCGCGCCGAAGGCCATGCCGAGAAATCGATCGGTCCCGGAGAGGCCGGTGACGCGAATCAATTCGCCGATGAGATAGTTGACCATTGCCCCCACCAGCAAGGTGGCGACAAACATGATTGCGCAGCCCGCGATCACGCGAGCCGAGGGAGTTTCGATATAACCGCCGAGGTACTCGGACAGTGAGCCACCAAACATCCAGGCTACGACTCCGGCGATGATCCAGGTCAGGAGCGACAGCGCTTCTTTGACGAAGCCGCGGCTCAAGCTGATCAAAGCGGAGATGGCGATTATTGCAACGATCGCCCAGTCAACCCAGGTAAATGGCACAGTGCAGCCTACAGACGGATAAGGCGGCGCATTTTAGCAGAGCGCTTGGCTGTCGGTAAGCTGCGATTCACTGTGCATTTCAAATCGTGTCGATAGCTTTAACCACGTTCAGGCTGGAAGCGCACCACGAACCCCTTGAGGTTGTGCTGGCGACCCAGTACGTCACGCAGGCGATCCGCCTCCGCACGCTCGATCAGCGGCCCGACAAATACCCGATTCTTGCCTTCGGCAGAGCGGATATAGGCGTTATAGCCCTGGGTACGCAAGGTTTTCTGCAAGTTCTCAGCCCCTTCACGACTGGACAGACTGGCCAATTGCACCGACCAGCTCACCGACAGGCCATTGGCATCGACTCGACTTTGAGTGGTGTCCGGCTTGACGGGCGCCGCGGCGATGGGCTGAGTGGGCGCCGCCACCGGCTTCGCCGGCGCAGGTTGCACAACAGGCTTGCTCGCAACAACCGGCGGTGCCACTGGAACAGGAACCTGGGATACCGGTGCCGAAGGGGCAACCTGCTGGACCACTTCCTCCTCCATCGGCTGCGGCTCTTCAGGCAACACCTGAGGCTCGGGCACCACCACTGGCTCAACCTGAACCTGAGGCAGCGCTGAAACCTGGGGCGCGGCAGGCGCCTCAACACTGACGTGACGCTGCTCGTCCTCACGAGAAAACAGCATGGGCAGGAAAATCACCGCCAGCGCCACCAGAACCAGGGCCCCCACCATTCGCTGCTTATAGACGTTATCCAACATTGCCATGTGCAGCTTCCTCCGTGGAGCGCCGGGCGAGCCACTCAAGCGCCTCGGCAACACAATAAAAAGACCCGAACAGCAGAATTTCATCTTCGGCTGCGGCTTGCTCGCACTGGGCATCAAGGGCCGCAGCCACGCTGACATGGGACGTCACCGTCGCCCCAAGGTTCTCCAGGGCCGCTTGCAGATCCGCCACCGGGCGTGCGCGCGAGGAATCCAGGGGAGCCACTGCCCAGCTATGAACACTGCCGTTCAGTCGGGCAACCACACCTTCAAGGTCTTTGTCCGCCAACAGGCCGAACACCGCCAGGCGCCGCCCTGCCACCGGCCGACGAGCCAGGCGCTCGGCCAGGTACTCGGCCGCATGAGGGTTATGCCCGACATCCAGCAGCAGATTCAGCCGCTTGCCCTGCCAGTCGAATTGCCGACGATCCAGGCGCCCCACCACTCGCGTCTGCTGCAAGGCGGCGATGATCTGTTGCGCCTGCCACGGTAAGTCCAACAACAGATAGGCCTGCAACGCCAGCGCGGCATTCTCCATCGGCAGGTCGAGCAACGGCAGATCGTGCAACTCCACCGCCTGCCCACGCCGATCGACGCCTCGCCACTGCCAATGCGCTTCGCCCTGCGCCAGGTCGAAATCACGACCACGCAGGAAAAACGGGCAATTGAGCTCGCGCGCCTTGTCCAGCAGAGGTTGAGGAGGATTCAGATCGCCACAGAGCGCTGGCGCGCCCTGGCGGAAAATGCCGGCCTTTTCATAGGCCACGGATTCGCGGGTATCACCCAGGTAGTCCACATGGTCGACGCCGATACTGGTCACCAGGGCCAGGTCCGCATCCACGATGTTGACCGTATCCAGGCGCCCGCCCAAGCCGACCTCCAGGACCACCGCATCCAGCGCTGAATGCTGGAACAGCCAGAAGGCCGCCAGGGTACCCATCTCGAAATAGGTCAGAGAGATTTCGCCACGCCCCGCCTCGACCGCAACAAAGGCCTCGCAAAGCGCTTCGTCGGTGGCTTCAACACCGTCGATCTGCACCCGCTCGTTGTAGCGCAGCAGGTGCGGCGAGTTGTAGACACCAACCTTCAACCCCTGGGCCCGCAACAGCGAGGCGACGAAGGCGCAGGTGGAACCCTTACCGTTGGTGCCGGTCACCGTAATCACCCGAGGCGCCGGCTTGCCCAATCCCATGCGGGACGCTACCTCTTGCGAGCGCCCCAGCCCCATGTCGATGGCCGAAGGGTGCAATTGCTCGAGGTAGGCGAGCCATTCGCCCAGGGTGCGCTGGGTCATAGGCTGGCAGGTGCCGGCGGAACCACGATCGGCTCGATAGGCGCAGCGACGAACTCTGGCGTCGGCAGCCCCATCAGTTGGGCCAACAGGTTACCCAGGCGCGGACGCAGCTCCTGACGGGCGATGATCATGTCGATTGCACCGTGTTCCAGCAGGAACTCACTGCGCTGGAAGCCTTCCGGCAGTTTTTCGCGCACGGTCTGCTCGATCACACGTGGACCGGCAAAGCCCACCAGGGCCTTTGGCTCAGCGACGATCACGTCACCCAGCATGGCCAGGCTGGCGGAAACACCACCGTAGACCGGGTCGGTCAGCACCGAGATAAACGGCAGGCCTTCTTCACGCAGACGGGCCAGCACCGCGGAGGTCTTGGCCATTTGCATCAGAGAGATCAAGGCCTCCTGCATCCGCGCACCACCGGAGGCGGAGAAGCAGATCATCGGGCAGCGGTTTTCCAGGGCGTAGTTGGCAGCGCGAACAAAACGCTCACCCACGATGGCGCCCATGGAGCCCCCCATGAAGGAGAATTCGAAGGCGGACACCACCACCGGCATACCCAACAGGGTGCCGCTCATGGAGATCAGGGCATCCTTTTCACCGGTTTGCTTCTGCGCGCCCACCAAGCGGTCCTTGTACTTCTTGCCGTCGCGGAACTTCAGGCGGTCGACCGGCTCCAGGTCGGCACCCAATTCGGCACGGCCTTCGGCATCGAGGAAGATGTCGATGCGGGCGCGAGCGCCGATACGCATGTGGTGGTTGCACTTAGGGCAGACGTCCAGGGTCTTTTCCAGCTCCGGACGATAGAGCACGGCCTCGCAGGACGGGCATTTATGCCAAAGACCTTCAGGCACCGAGCTCTTCTTCACCTCGGAACGCATGATCGAAGGGATCAGTTTGTCTACTAACCAGTTGCTCATGCTTTCTTTCTCCAGTACCGGCGGCCCGAACGCTCTGGTTCGCAGCCCCGTGTATGCCCTTGAGCTAAATTCATGTGTGCGGCGATGATCGTTTCGTTACCGCGGTCAGCACAAGGCTCGACCTGCCTGTCTCGAATCGTTCCTCAGCCATCCCGACAACCCGCGATAGAGCGGTTGCCACTTCAATCTCGACCCGTCCAGAGGACGATGCCAGCCTGTTTTGTACAGTGGTGTTATGGACGGCGGCAGACTGCCAGCCGTCACATCGACTCACTGCTGCCGCGTACTGCCTGCATAAATGCACGAATCTTTGCCGGATCCTTGATGCCCTTGGCCTGCTCCACACCGCCGCTGACGTCCACCGCATAAGGACGCACCTGGGCAATGGCTTGCGCCACATTCTGCGCAGACAGCCCACCCGCGAGGATGATCGGCTTGCTCAACCCTCGGGGAACCAGGGACCAGTCGAACGCCTCGCCGGTTCCGCCGGGCACGCCTTCCACGTAGGTGTCGAGCAGAATGCCGCTGGCCCGCGGATAGGCGTCGCAACTGGCGGCAATGTCATCCCCCGCCTTGACCCGCAGTGCCTTGATGTAAGGCCGGTGATAGCCCTCGCAATCGGCGGACGATTCATCGCCATGGAACTGCAGCAGGTCCAAGGGCACCGCGTCGAGGATCTCCCCCAACTCACAGCGACTGGCATTGACGAACAAACCCACCGTGGTCACGAAAGGCGGCAAGGCGGCGATGATGGCCCGCGCTTGCTGCACAGTCACCGCCCGCGGGCTTTTAGCGTAAAACACCAAGCCGATGGCATCCGCCCCGGTCTCGACCGCTGCCAGCGCATCTTCTATGCGGGTAATCCCGCAAATTTTGCTGCGAACGGCTGACATGTCGTTTAAACCCCAGGGCAAATCCGGAAAGTCCCGGATGGTAGCAAATGCTTTTCCAAGCGTCAGCCGTCAAGTTCCGAGAAACCAGTAAGGAAATGTGGCCCGACGTAGCGTTCCGGCAACTGGAACTCGTCCTTGTACTCCACCTGCACCAGGTACAAGCCAAAGGGGTGCGCAGTCACGCCACCAGCGCGGCGAACACGGCTTTCCAGCACTTCGCGGGCCCATTCCACCGGCCGCTCGCCGGCCCCGATGGTCATCAGTACGCCGGCGATATTGCGCACCATGTGGTGCAAAAAGGCACTGGCGCGGATATCCAGCACAATCATCTTGCCGTGCCGGGTGACGCGCAGGTGATGCAGTTCCTTGATCGGCGACTTGGCCTGGCACTGGCCAGCCCGGAACGCACTGAAATCATGGGTACCCACCAGAAACTGGGCCGCCTCCGCCATGCGCTGGACATCCAGGGGCCGGTGGTTCCAGGTGATTTCCTCATTGAGGTGGGCCGGGCGAATCTGATCGTTGTAGATCACATAACGATAACGCCGGGCAATGGCCTTGAAGCGCGCATGAAAATGCGCAGGCATGACCTGGGCCCAACTCACACTGATGTCATGGGGCAGGTTGATATTGGCCCCCATGACCCAAGCCTTCAGCGAGCGCTCGACCCGGGTGTCGAAATGCACCACTTGCCCACACGCATGAACCCCAGCGTCAGTACGCCCGGCACACGCGACCACCACCGGTGAGTCAGCCACTTTCGACAGCGCGCGCTCCAGGGTTTCCTGAACGCTCGGCACACCGGAAGCCTGGCGCTGCCAGCCTCGGTAGCGCGAACCTTTGTATTCAACACCCAGGGCGATGCGGAAAAAGCCTTCGGCCGCCATTTCGGCAGCCGGGTTATCTATATTTGCCAAGAAGTTACAGCCTGCTGATATGCGCAAAGTCGGCCATTATAAGGCCGCCGGAAACAGACGCCATGCACGACCGGCTTTTAGTTGCTGATTGGCATTCAACCCCCCCAGCCCTGCAAGCCAATTGCTTCACTTCCCGACTATCGCTATATAGAAAAATACATAACGATAACTTCGCCCCTCTACCGAGACCTGATGAATGAACGCCATAAGCAAAGAAGCGGTTGGCCTGGCCTACACCCTGGACGGCATGCTCCACGCCAAACGCATGATCTGGGAAGCCATTGCGCAGATGGGCCGGCAGATCACCCCCGGAATGCGCGAATCCGACGCCAAGGCCTTGGGCCTGACGATCTTGCAGGAACTGGGGATGGAGCGAATCTGGCACCCAATGCTGATCCGCTTTGGCAGCAACACCCTCAAAACCTTCAAGCAGCGCTCCGAGGGCGACCCGATTCTGGGCGAGCAGGATATTTTCTTTATCGACCTGGGCGTGGTCTGGGATCGCCATGAAGCCGATGCCGGGGCCACGTTCACCACCGGCAACGATCCCGAGATGCAGGCGTGCGCGGCGGCCGCCAAAACCCTCTTCGACCAGGTGCACGACCACTGGAAAACCCATCAGGTCAACGGCCCCGAGCTCTATCGCTTCGCCGAAGCCCAGGCGACCGCCATGGGCTGGTTACTCAATCTGGAGATCAAGGGCCACCGCGTCAGCGACTTTCCCCATGCGATCTACCGAGCCGGCGACCTGGGAGCCTTTGAAGACTGCCCGAACGTCGGCCTGTGGATCCTTGAAATCCAGATCGCCCACCCTACCCGCCCCTTTGGCGCATTTTATGAAGACCTGCTGAGCTGAGCTCGCGCACAAGCATGGGGTGCTAGTGCGCCAGGCAGATGCAGAAACAAAAACGGCAGCCTCATTGGGCTGCCGTTTTGTTTACTGCCTTGCCGAGAATCAAGCCAGACGCGTCAGCATTTCCTGGGCTTCGGTTTTCTGGCCATCATTACCTTCACTGATGACTTCGCCAAGGATGTCCCGGGCGCCATCGTTGTCGCCCATGTCGATGTAAGCCTGGGCCAGGTCCAGCTTGGTGGCCACCTCATCGGTACCGGAGAGGAAGTCGAAGTCCGTCTCATCGAGGCTCGCCGCTGCGTCTTCAGCCGTGAAACGCGGCTCATCAAGCGCTGGCTGCTCAAGGCTCTGCGACAGGCGATCCAACTCGGCGTTGACATCGTCCAGCTCGGAAGCAAAGGCGTCCTTGGGCTCAGCCGCAACGTCCATCTCATCCGCCAGGGACAGGTCGAAATCTGCAGGCAGATCCAGATCATCCAGGGCTTCAGCGGTGATCGTCGGCACATCGCCGGTCGGCAAGCCCTTCATCTCGTCTTCAAGACCGAGCAGGAAGTCTTCGTCGCTCTGGGCCGGCAGGTCGTCGCCCAGATCGAGGTCAAAGTCCGACAGATCGTCGAGGTTGTCTTGAGCCTCGGTCTGTTGCTGCAAGACCGACTCGAAACTCAAGTCGTCGTCCAGCGGGAACTCATCCAGCTCAGCCACCGGGTCAACCACTGGCGCCGGCTCCGGCGTCACCACCGCAGGCGACACGGCTTCCAGATCATCCAGGCTCAGGTCGAAATCCGCATCCAGGCCTTCAATCACAGACTCTGGTTCCGGCTCCGGCGCTTGCGGCTCATCCTGCAGCAGTTCCTTGACGTATTCGGCGTCCAACTCAGCCGCCACCGCAGCGGCAGCCAAACCAGCAGTGGCTGCCACAGCGACCATGGCCGGGAAGCGGCTTTTCAGCTGCTCGACTTCCGCGTGGTTCTTGCCATTGGCCACCAACTGGCGTTCCTGGGCGATAAAGGCGGTGCGATCGCCCTGGAGGCCGTAGACCTCCATCAACTTCAAGCGCAACTCACTGCGCTGAGGCTCCAGCGGGACGGCTTCTTCGAGGATGGCGGCCGCCTGGTTCAAACGTCCAGCGTCGATATGGTTCTGCGCTTGCCCGAGCACATCCAGGGCACGCTCGGCAGGCGCTGGAGGTGGCGCTACGACAACCGGAGCCACGACCACTTCAGGCGTCGGCGCCAGCTTGACGCTAGGCGCTGGTACTTCCAGGCCCTCGAAGCTGCTTTCCGGCAGGTCCATTTCCGCGGCGAAATCATTTTCCTCGGACAAGGCCCGAGCCATCCGCAGGTGCTTTTCCGCTTCCTGGGCCGCCTTGCGACGGCGCACCAGCAGCAACAGCAGGAGCGCCGCCAGGACGGCACCGCCACCAATCAGACCCAGCAGGATCGGGTTGGTCAGCAGCTCGTTGAATTTGCTGTCATCGGATTGGGCAGCCTCCGCCGGTGGCTCAGGCGTCACAGGCGCGGCAGTGGCCGCCGGGTCCGTCACGGGGACAGCCGGGGCTGCTGGCGCCGGAGGCGGGCTCACCAACTCGGCCGAGACCACAGGTGCAACCGGAGTCGCCGGCGCTGCCGAACCCTCGGCCTGCAACTTGGCCAGTTGATCGTTCTTCAGCTCGATCAGCCGCTGCAGTTTGTCCAACTGGCTCTGAAGATCGGCCATGCGGCTTTTCAATTCTTCGTTGTCGCGGCGTGTCGAATCCAGGCTTTCCTGAGTCACCGCCAACTTGTTGCTCAGCGCCTTGCTATCGCCCGCCGCCCCTTTGCCGCGCTTGCCCGCATCCGCCGACACCAGGCTCAGGTTGTCTTTGCTGGCAGCCTGGCCGGTGGCCTGGTTGGCAGTGCCGCGCTTGGTCCCGTCCAACTGCTGTTGCTGGCCACGAGTGGCACTACGCCGCCCCTGACGCCACGCCGCATTTTGCGCAGCCACTTCGGCGATCGCCTGGGGCTGCGGCAAGCTGGTGCTTTGCACAGGGTCCGGCAGACGCAGCACTTTGCCGGTCTTCAACCGGTTGATGTTGCCGTCGATAAAGGCATCCGGATTCAGCGCCTGAATTGCCAGCATGGTTTGCTGCACCGAACCGCCGTTGCGTTCCTTGGCGGCAATTTCCCACAAAGTGTCGCGTGCCGAGGTGGTGTACTGCTTGGGCTTGCTCACACCGGTGACCGGCGCGTTGACCGCAGCCCGCTGAGGCGGCGCGACCTTGGCGGCGGCTTCGGCGGTTTGCGGAGAGAATTTGGAAGGGTCCAGCAGTACGCTGTAATCACGCAGCAGCCGGCCATTGGGCCACATCACCTGGACCAGGAACTTGACCATCGGCTCGGACAGCGGCTTGCTCGAGGTGACCCGCAACAGGCTCTTGCCGCCTGGATTGAGGACCGTAGTGAAGCTCAGGTCATTGAGGAACGCCTGGCGATCAACGCCGGCCTTGGCGAACTCTTCCGGCGAGGCCAGGCTGGGGACCACCTCGGCGGCGGTGAGGTCCTTGATATCAAGCAGTTCGATTTCTGCTACCAAAGGCTGGTTAAGCGTCGACTTCAGGGTCAGCTCCCCGAGCCCAAGCGCCTGCGCCACACCGGAGGACAGCGCCGAGGCGGCCGCTATTGCTAACACCAGTTTGCGAACTTGAACCATAGCCTCATCCTTTGTCTGAACATTCCTCGGCCAGCGAGAAGGTGTTGTAGCTGCTGCCGTATGGCATTGCGCGCGATTAATTCTTGCATGCCCCGGGAGGGCCTGATGGCCACTCACCTACAGCAACTGGCCAAGCATAGCGCCCGGCTAGATTCATTCTGCAAATTGTTGCCAAGTATCTTTTACAGCAGGTCTTTTATCAACAACTCAGCCAATTGCACAGCGTTCAAAGCCGCGCCTTTGCGCACGTTATCTGACGTCAGCCACAGATTAAGTTCCGCCGGGTCGTCGACACCGCCGCGCACCCGCCCTACATAAACCACGTCCTGCCCAACTGCATCCCCGACCGCAGTCGGATAGTCGCCCGCCTCAACCAGCTCCAGGCCAGGGGCCGCATCCAACGCTGCATTCACCGCCACCAGGTCGATAGCGGTCGCGGACTGCAGGGTCACGCTATAGCTATCGCCAAAAAATACCGGGGCTTGAACGCAAGTGACAGAAATCTTTAATAAAGGTTGTGCCAGGACTTCACGCAACTCGTGCACCAGGCGCTTTTCCAACAGGGTATGCCCCTGCTCATCCGGCGTGCCCACTTGCGCCAGCAGGTTGAACGCCATCTGCCGATCGAAGAAACGCGGCTCCAGGGGGCGAACATTCAGCAGCTCAGCGGTCTGGCGCGCCAATTCGGTCACGGCTTCGCGCCCCTGGCTGGAGACCGCGAGGCTGGCGGTCAGGTTGACACGCTGAATGTCCAGCAACCCCTGCAACGGCGCCAGCGCTACCGCCAAGGCTGTGGCCGAAGCACTCGGACTGCTCAACTGCAGCGGCTTTTTCAACCCGGCCAACACCTGTGCATTCACCTCCGGCACTACGTTCGGCGCCTGGGCCGAAGGCAAGGCACCGGACAGGTCGATCACCGCACAATTGGCGGCCGTGGCCCGGGGTGCGAAGCTCAAGGTGACTGCCGGGCCAGCGGCGAAGAACGCCAGTTGAACCTTGCTGAAATCGAACTCGTCGACCTCCCGCACTCGCACGTTCTTGCCACGAAAAGGCACCGAGTGCCCGGCCGATTCGCTGCTGGCCAACAGGTGCAGGTTGGCGACGGGAAAATCACGCTCTTCGAGGATCTGCACCAAGGTTTCACCCACAGTGCCGGTGGCGCCGATCACGGCAATATCAAAGGACTGGTTCATGGTGCTACCTCAGGCGAATCGGGGGGAGCGGCACTTTACCCGCCGCGGGGTAACGAGGCAATTGGCGGGCAAGCCCGGCACCGCAGGCGGGCAAGCCCGAGGACCATAAAAAAACCCGCGACTCTTGCAAGGCGCGGGCTTTTTCAGACGCTCAGTGGATCAGCGCTCCAGCAGGATCCGCAGCATGCGGCGCAGCGGTTCGGCCGCGCCCCACAGCAGCTGGTCGCCTACGGTGAACGCGCCGAGGAACTGCGAGCCCATGTTCAGTTTACGCAGACGCCCCACCGGAATGTTCAGGGTGCCGGTGACCTTGGTTGGGCTCAGCTCCTGCATGCTGATATCACGCTGGTTCGGCACCAGCTTGACCCACGGGTTGTGCTGGCTGATCAGCCCTTCGATGTCGGCGATCGGCACATCTTTGTTGAGCTTGATGGTCAGTGCCTGGCTGTGGCAGCGCATGGCGCCGATACGTACGCAGATACCGTCCACCGGGATCGGGCTCTTGAAGCGACCGAGGATCTTGTTGGTTTCGGCCTGGGCCTTCCACTCTTCACGGCTCTGGCCGTTAGGCAGCTCCTTGTCGATCCACGGAATCAGGCTGCCGGCCAGGGGCACGCCGAAGTTCTCGGTCGGGTAGGCATCGCTGCGCATGGCTTCGGCCACTTTGCGGTCGATGTCGAGGATGGCGCTGGCCGGGTTGGCCAGGTCATCAGCGACGGCCGCGTGGGTCGCCCCCATTTGCTTGATCAGCTCACGCATGTTCTGCGCGCCGGCACCGGAGGCCGCCTGATAAGTCATGGCACTCATCCACTCCACCAGGCCGGCTTCGAACAAGCCGCCCAGGCCCATCAGCATCAGGCTGACGGTGCAGTTGCCACCGATATAGTTCTTGGTGCCAGCATCCAGTTGCTGGTCGATGACCTTGCGGTTCACCGGGTCCAGGATGATCACCGCATCGTCCTGCATACGCAGGCTGGACGCCGCGTCGATCCAGTAGCCCTGCCAGCCGGCTTCGCGCAGCTTGGGGAAGACTTCGCTGGTGTAGTCGCCACCCTGGCAGGTCAGAATCACGTCGAGGGTTTTCAGCTCATCAATGTTGTAGGCGTCCTTGAGCGGAGCAATATCCTTGCCCACCGACGGACCCTGGCCACCGACATTGGAAGTGGTGAAAAACACCGGTTCAATAAGATCGAAGTCCTGCTCTTCCAGCATCCGCTGCATGAGCACGGAACCGACCATACCGCGCCAACCGATCAGACCTACACGTTTCATCGCAACTACACCTATACAAAAGTGGGCCACCGTCTGTGCGGTGGGCCCGAAAGATTACAGATTCCGCAGCGCGGCGACTACTGCATCGCCCATTTCCTGCGTACCTACCTTTTCACAACCGGCCGACCAGATGTCGCCCGTGCGCAAACCTTGGTCCAGCACCAGGCTCACGGCCTTCTCAATGGCGTCCGCCGCTTCGTGCAGGTTGAAGCTGTAACGCAGCATCATCGAGACCGAGAGGATGGTCGCCAACGGGTTGGCAATGCCTTGCCCGGCGATGTCCGGCGCCGAACCGTGGCACGGCTCGTACATGCCTTTGTTGTTGGCATCCAGGGAGGCCGACGGCAGCATGCCGATGGAACCGGTGAGCATCGAGGCTTCGTCGGAGAGGATGTCACCGAACATGTTGTCAGTGACGATCACGTCGAACTGCTTCGGCGCACGCACCAACTGCATGGCGGCGTTATCCACGTACATGTGGCTCAGCTCGACGTCCGGGTAATCCTGGGCCACTTGCTCGACCACTTCGCGCCACAGCTGGCTGGAAGCCAGGACGTTGGCCTTGTCCACCGAGCAAAGCTTCTTGCCACGCACGCGGGCCATGTCGAAACCGACACGGGCGATACGGCGGATTTCGCTCTCGCTGTACGGCAGGGTGTCGTAGGACTGACGCTCGCCATTTTCCAGCTCACGGGTGCCGCGCGGGGCGCCGAAGTAGATGCCGCCGGTCAGCTCGCGAACAATGAGGATATCCAGGCCGGACACGATTTCAGGCTTGAGGCTCGAAGCATCGGCCAGTTGCGGGTAGAGAATCGCCGGACGCAGGTTGCCGAACAGGCCCAGTTGCGCACGGATTTTCAGCAGGCCGCGCTCAGGGCGGATGTCACGCTCGATCTTGTCCCACTTCGGGCCACCCACGGCGCCCAGCAGCACCGCATCGGCGGCACGGGCACGGTCCAGGGTTTCATCGGCCAGGGGCACGCCGTGCTGGTCGATGGCCGCGCCGCCGATCACGTCGTGGCTCAGCTCGAAGCCCAGGCTGTACTTGTCATTGGCCAGCTCCAGCACCTTGACCGCTTCGGCCATGATTTCCGGGCCAATACCGTCACCGGGGAGAATCAGAATCTGCTTGCTCATGCGTTCCTCGTTTGCTCTGTCGGCGCGCCCGCAGGCGCACCCGGAAAAATGTTATCGCTCGGCCCACAGCACCAGTACATCAGTACTGAACGAACCATCGGCCTCAATCTCAAAATATTCGCGCACTTCATTGCCCATCGCCTGCTGCAGCTCGCGAATCGCCACACGCAAAGCCGCCGGCGTGCGCATGCGTTCTACCCAGGAGTTGTACTCCAGACGCAGGCGCTGACGAGCGCTGCTGCGGGTATGCAAACCCGCTTCGCTGACCAAGCGCAACCACTCGCCGGCCGAATAATCGCGCACATGGCTGGTGTCGCGCAGCACTTCGACGCTTTGCAGGTAGGTATCGAGCAACGGGCTGCCCGGCGACATGACGTCGATAAAGGCCGCCACGCCGCCCGGCTTCAAGACCCGACGCACTTCCCGCAAGGCCAGCCCCAGATCGCTCCAATGGTGCGCCGAATAGCGGCTGAACACGAAATCGAATTCGCCATCGGCAAAGGGCAACCGCTCAGCGGCGCCGAGCACGGTCTGGATATTCCCCAACCCGCGCTCCTCCGCCGCACCCGCCACCACATCCAGCATCTGCTGGGAGAGGTCGTAAGCCACGACCTCCTTGACCAGCGGCGCCACATGGAAGCTGACGTGACCCGCGCCACAGCCCAGGTCCAGCACCCGGGCATGGCCCTGGCCGGCCAGCGCCGCCTGCAACAGGGCAAACTCGGCACCCTGGGCGTGCACGGCGCTGCTCAGGTAGGCCGAGGCCTGTTCACCAAACTGCTTTTGTACCACTTGGCTGTGGGCGTTGCTGGTCATGGTGGAGTCCTTGTTTGACAGGGGGTGCAGCGTTCGCTGGCAAGCCAGCTCCTACACCACAAATCCGTAGGAGCCGGCTTGCCGGCGATCAGGCAATCAGGCGTCGCGGAACAACCAGGGCTGGCTGGCCCGGTGCTTGGCTTCAAAGGTGGCGATGGCGTCGCCGTCCTGCAAAGTCAGGCCGATGTCGTCGAGGCCGTTGAGCAGGCAATGCTTGCGGAACGCGTCGATCTCGAAGCTCAGCACTTTGCCGTCAGGACGGGTCACGGTCTGGGCAGCCAGGTCGATCTGCAACTGGTAACCCGGGTTGCCCTCGACCTGCTGGAACAGTTCGTCCACTTCTGCGTCGCTCAAAATGATCGGCAACAGGCCGTTCTTGAAGCTGTTGTTGAAGAAGATGTCGGCATAGCTCGGCGCGATGATGCTACGGAAACCGTACTCTTCCAGGGCCCAAGGCGCGTGTTCACGGCTGGAGCCGCAACCGAAGTTTTCCCGTGCCAGCAACACGCTGGCACCTTGGTAACGCTCGGCGTTCAACACAAAATCTTTGTTCAACGGACGCTTGGAGTTGTCCTGATAGGGCTGCCCCACGTCCAGGTAACGCCACTCGTCGAACAGGTTCGGACCAAAGCCGGTGCGCTTGATCGACTTGAGGAATTGCTTGGGAATGATCTGGTCGGTGTCGACGTTGGCACGATCCAAAGGCGCGACAAGACCGGTGTGCTGGGTAAAAGCTTTCATGCTGCGCTCCTTAGATCAATTCACGGACGTCGACGAAACGGCCGGTGACGGCGGCGGCGGCGGCCATGGCCGGGCTCACCAGGTGGGTACGCCCACCGGCACCCTGGCGCCCTTCGAAGTTGCGGTTGGAGGTCGACGCGCAGTGCTCGCCGGACTCCAGGCGGTCCGGGTTCATCGCCAGGCACATCGAGCAACCCGGCTCACGCCATTCGAAACCGGCTTCGAGGAAGATCTTGTCCAGGCCTTCCGACTCGGCCTGAGCCTTGACCAGGCCGGAACCCGGCACAACGATCGCCTGCTTTATGGTGGAGGCCACTTTGCGACCCTTGGCGATCACCGCCGCAGCACGCAAGTCTTCGATCCGCGAGTTGGTGCACGAACCGATGAAAACCCGATCCAGCTGGATGTCGGTGATCGCCTGGTTGGCGGTCAAGCCCATGTATTTCAAGGCACGGACGATGGAGTCACGCTTGACCAGGTCCATTTCCTTGGCCGGGTCCGGCACGCTCTGATCCACGGCGAGGACCATTTCCGGCGAAGTGCCCCAGCTGACTTGCGGCTTGATCTGCGCCGCATCGAGTTCGACAACGGTGTCGAACTTGGCATCGGCATCAGACACCAGGTCTTTCCAGGCCTCGACGGCCAGGTCCCATTCCGCGCCTTTCGGGGCGAACGGACGACCCTTGACGTAAGCCACGGTCTTTTCGTCCGCGGCTACCAGGCCCACACGGGCACCGGCTTCGATGGACATGTTGCAGATGGTCATGCGGCCTTCGACCGACAGCTCGCGAATCGCGCTGCCGGCGAATTCGATGGCGTGGCCGTTGCCGCCGGCGGTGCCGATCTTGCCGATCACTGCGAGCACAATGTCCTTGGCCGTCACGCCGAAGGGCAAGGTGCCTTCAACCGACACCAGCATGTTCTTCATTTTCTTGGCCACCAGGCACTGGGTGGCGAGCACATGCTCCACCTCGGACGTGCCGATGCCGTGGGCCAAGGCGCCGAACGCACCGTGGGTCGAGGTGTGGGAGTCGCCGCAAACCACGGTCATGCCAGGCAAGGTCGCGCCCTGCTCCGGGCCGATCACGTGGACGATGCCCTGGCGCACGTCGTTCATCTTGAATTCGACGATGCCGTATTCATCACAGTTGTCATCGAGGGTCTGGACCTGCAGACGCGAAACCTGGTCGGCAATCGCTTCGATCCCGCCCTTGCGCTCCGGCGTGGTCGGTACGTTGTGGTCCGGGGTGGCGATGTTGGCATCGATACGCCACGGCTTGCGCCCGGCCAGGCGCAGGCCTTCAAAGGCTTGCGGCGAGGTCACTTCGTGGATGATGTGACGATCGATGTAGATCAGCGCCGAACCATCGTCGCGCTGTTTGACCAAATGCGAATCCCAGAGCTTGTCGTAGAGCGTTTTGCCGGCCATCAGACGTTTCCTCATCAGCTTGTTTCTATGCCGCGGGTCATTGCTGATACCTCTCAATAACCCCTTGGCTTGTGAGGCTGATGCTATGGCGTTACATTAAATAACTCAAATTCATATTTTTCATGCTTTGGATAACCAACTGGAATACGACCATGGACCTGGCCAACCTCAATGCCTTTATCGCCATTGCCGAGACGGGCAGCTTTTCCGGCGCCGGTGAACGCCTGCACCTGACGCAGCCGGCCATCAGCAAGCGCATCGCCGGGCTGGAGCAGCAACTCAATGTGCGCCTGTTCGACCGCCTGGGCCGGGAGATCGGCTTGACCGAGGCCGGCCGCGCCCTGCTGCCCCGGGCCTACCAGATCATCAACGTGCTGGATGACACCCGTCGGGCCCTGACCAACCTCACCGGCGAAGTCAGCGGGCGCCTGACCCTGGCCACCAGTCACCACATCGGCCTGCACCGCTTGCCACCCCTGCTGCGGGCCTTTACCCGGCAATACCCGGACGTGGCCCTGGACATCCAGTTCCTGGACTCGGAAGTGGCCTATGAAGAAATCCTCCATGGCCGGGCCGAACTGGCGGTGATCACCCTGGCCCCCGAGCCCCATAGCCTGGTCAAGGCCACCCCGGTGTGGACCGACCCGCTGGATTTCGTCGCCGCCCCGGAACACCCGCTGGTCAGCAACGGCCAGGTCAGCCTGGCGGACATTGCCCTGCACCCGGCGGTTTTCCCCGGCGGTAACACCTTTACCCACCATATTGTGCAGCGCCTGTTCGAAGCCCAAGGGCTGACCCCGAACATCGCCATGAGCACCAACTACTTGGAAACCATCAAGATGATGGTCTCCATCGGCCTGGCCTGGAGCGTCTTGCCACGCACCATGCTCGACGATCAGGTGGCGCGCATTCCATTGCCAGGCATACAACTCACACGCCAGCTAGGCTATATCCTGCACACCGAACGGACGCTGTCGAATGCCGCGCGGGCTTTCATGGCCTTACTGGATGCACAAGTCGATTTGCCAGGGACTCAGGCAATAGGAGCCCCGGCCTAAGCTGTGCCTTCCCGCTGGTCACTGGAACCCGCTGAGCCCAATGCACTAAACCGCTCTAGGCCTGCTGCCCATGCCCAAACCCGCTGATCGTATGCCTCCCATGCCACGCATTCATGCCGTCGATCCCAAGGAGTCGGAGCAAAGCTGGGAAAGCGCTCCGCAACTGCTCGCGGCGCTGAACGGCGCGCGGTTGGGCGCCTGGTATTGGGACATCGAGAGCGGGCAGATCAGTTGGTCCCGAGGCACTCAGGCGTTGTTCGGCTTCGATCCGCGCCAGCCCCTGCCGGAAAACCTCGAATACCTTGACCTGCTGGCCGTGGAAGACCGGGCCCGGACCGTCCGCGCCTTCCATTCGGTGCTGGCCGGGGCGCCGCTGGAACACGCCATGCATCACCGCATCCGCTGGCCCGACGGCAGCCTGCACTGGCTGGAAATCAATGGCAGCGTGTTGCCGGACAAACACGGAAAGCCGCGAATGATCGGGGTCATCCGCGAAATCACCCACCAGCGCCAGCGGGAAGCGGCCCTTAGCAGCTCGGAAAAACGCTTCGCCACCCTGTTTCACCTGTGCCCCAACATGGTGCTGCTGACCCGCCTGGAAGACGGCCTGATCAGCGAAGCCAACCGTTACTTCGAAAGCCTGTTTGGCTGGCCGGCCCAGGACGTGATTGGCCGCACCACCCTGGAAATCGGCCTGTGGGTCAACCCGGAGCAGCGTGCGCAGCTGATCAAGGCAGTACAGAAGAAGGGCCAGGCCGCCAGCCTGGAAGTCCAGCTGCAAGCCAGCAACGGCCAGATCCACGACGGCATCCTCAGTGCACAGAAGGTCGAACTGGAAGGCCAGGCCTACCTGCTCAGCACCTTCCTCGACACCAGCGAACGCAAACGCTCCGAGCAGGCCCTGAAAGACAGCAGGAACGCCTGGACCTGGCCCTGGACTCGGCGCAATTGGGCACCTGGGACTGGCACATCCCCAGCGGCCTGCTCTACGGCTCGGCCCGGGCCGCGCAGTTGCATGGTCTGGAGCCGGTGCCGTTCCATGAATCCTTCGAGGCGTTTTTCGAAGGCGTGCCCGATGAAGAACGCGACACCATGCGCAACGCCTACCGCAGCCTGCGTGAAGGCCCGGCCGGCAATTACCAACTGACCTACCGGGTGCAACTGGGCGACGGCAGCTCCCGTTACCTGGAGAGCCGCGCCCGCCTGTATCGCGACGAGCAAGGCAACCCACTGCGCATGGCCGGCACCCTGCTGGACATCACCGAGCAGGTGGAGCGCGAGCAGCGCCTGATCACCTCCGAGGAAAAATTCGCCAGCCTGTTCCAGGTCAGCCCCGACCCGATCTGCGTGACGCTTCTGGAAACCGGGCAGTTCATCGAGATCAATTCCAGCTTCACCCAAACCTTCGGCTGGACGGTCGACGAGGTGCTCAACCGCAGCGCCGAGCAGATCGGCCTCTGGGACGACTCCGCCCAGCGTCTGCAACGGGTCCAGCAGGTGATCCGCGAACAGGCCCTGAACAATGTCGCGGTGGTGGTGCACCACAAGAACGGCGAAGCCCTGACCTGCATCATTTCCAGCCGCCAGATCACCGTGGACAAGCAGCCCTGTATCGTCACCACCCTGCGCGACATCACCCAGCAGCAACGTTCCGAAGCGGCCCTGAAGGCCAGCGAGGAAAAGTTCGCCAAGGCTTTTCACTCCAGCCCCGACGCCATCACCATCACCGAACGCGAGACCGGGCGCTACCTGGAGGTCAATGACGGTTTCTGCCGCCTGACCGGCTACCGCAGCGAGGAAGTCATCGGCCGCACCCTGTACCGGGTCGGCTTGTGGGCCGAGGAAAGCCAATTGGCGCTGCTGATGGCCGAACTCAAGCTCAAGGGCCGGGTGCATCACCTGGAAATGCTCGGGCGCAACAAGCGCGGGGAAATCCTCACGGTCGAGGTCTCGGTGGAGCCCATCACCCTGAATGAAACCGCCTGCCTGCTGCTGACCGCCCGTGATATCAGCCTATTGAAGAACGCCCAGGCGCAAATCCGCCACCTGGCCTATCACGACCCGCTGACCAACCTGCCCAACCGCGCACTGCTGATGGACCGCCTGAGCCAGCAGATCGCCCTGCTCAAACGCCACAACCTGCGGGGCGCCCTGTTGTTCCTCGACCTGGACCACTTCAAGCACATCAACGACTCCCTCGGCCACCCAGTGGGCGATACCGTGCTGAAAATCATCACTGCCCGGCTCGAGGCCAGCGTGCGCATGGAAGACACCGTGGCGCGCCTGGGCGGCGACGAGTTCGTGGTCCTGCTCAGCGGCCTGGAAGGCACCCGCAGCGAGGTCAGCGAACAGGTCCGCGAGCTGGCCGGCACCCTGCGCGAACTGCTGTCGGAGCCGATGTTCCTCGACGGCCAACGCCTGCAAGTCACCCCGAGCATTGGCGTGGCGCTGATCCCCGATCACGGTTCGACCCCCACCGACCTGCTCAAACGTGCCGACATCGCCCTGTATCGGGCCAAGGATTCCGGGCGCAACACCACCCAGATGTTCCACAGCACCATGCAAAAAGCCGCCAGCGAGCGCCTGCGCATGGAAACCGACCTGCGCCTGGCCCTCACCCGCGGTGAATTCAGCGTGCATTTCCAGCCCCAGGTCGACGCCCGGGACAACCGCATCGTCGCGCCGAAGCCCTGGTGCGCTGGCAGCACCCGGAACTGGGGGCGCAATCGCCCACCGAGTTCATCAAGGTCCTGGAAGACAGCGGGCTGATCCTTGAGGTCGGCGCCTGGATCCTCGACGAAGCCTGCCTGGCCTTCAGCCAACTGATCGCTGAAGGGCTGATCGACCCCCTGCATTTCAGCCTGTGCGTGAACATCAGCCCGCGGCAGTTTCGCCAAAGCGATTTTGTCGAGCGCATCGAGCACTGCCTGCATCACTACCGGCTGCCGTCTGCGTTGCTGAAGCTGGAAATCACCGAAGGCATCGTGATCCAGAACCTGGAAGACACCATCAACAAGATGCGTCGCCTGAAGAAGCTCGGCATCAGCTTTGCCATGGATGATTTCGGCACCGGCTATTCCTCCCTGACGTACCTCAAGCGCCTGCCGGTGGACACCCTGAAAATCGACCAGTCGTTTGTTCGCGATGCCACCCACGACCCGAACGACGCGGAAATCATCCGCGCCATTGTCGCCATGGCCCGCAGCCTGCAACTCAAGGTCATCGCCGAAGGCGTGGAAACCCCACAACAACTGGAGTTTCTCCAGGGCCTGGACTGCCACCTGTACCAGGGCTACCTGCACAGCCGGCCCCTGCCGCTCTCGGCCTTCAGGTTGCTGCTGCGTTAATCGCGCCCTTGCCGCCCCATCCTCCGCGCCCCGGCTTGATACCCGCGGCGGTGCGGCGATTGCCAGGTTTTCAGGCAACCTGTAGGGTCGCTTTTTTCGCCGCGCCGAGCCGTTTGTCGGCGGTACCTTACGCAAGAGAGCCCAGATGCAGGATGCAATCCCCTCCCCCAGCCCCTTGCTCGGCATTGACCTGGGCACCACCAACAGCCTGATCGCCATCTGGCAGGACGCTCAGGCCCAACTGATCCCCAATGCCCTCGGCGAGGTGCTGACGCCCTCAGTGGTAAGCCTCGACGAAGACGGCAGCATCCTGGTGGGCAAGGCCGCCAGGGCGCGCCTGACCACGCACCCGGAACGCACGGTGGCAGCGTTCAAGCGCTTTATGGGCAGCGACAAGCGCTTCGAACTCGGCGGCCAGTCCTTCAGCCCCGAGGAGTTGTCGGCCCTGGTGCTCGGCGCGCTCAAGCAAGACGCCGAAGCCTGGCTCGGGCGCCCGGTCAGCGAAGCGGTGATCTCGGTCCCGGCGTACTTCAGCGACGAACAGCGCAAGCGCACGATCTTTGCCGCCGAACTGGCGGGCCTCAAGGTCCAGCGCCTGATCAACGAACCCACCGCTGCCGCCATGGCCTACGGGCTGCACGAGCAGAAGTTCGAACGCACCCTGATCTTCGACCTGGGCGGCGGCACCTTCGACGTCACAGTGCTTGAGTACGCCTTGCCGCTGATCGAAGTCCACGCCTCCACCGGCGATAACTTCCTCGGCGGCGAAGACTTCACCGCTGCCCTGCTGCAAGCCTGCCTCAAGGACTGGCAACTGAGCTCGGCCAGCCTGGATGCCCAGGCGCTGGCCAGCCTCGGTGATGCCCTGGAGCAGCTCAAGTGCACACTCGGCGAAGGCCCGCAGACGCTGAGCTGGAATGGCCTGGGCGGCACGCGCGAATGGGCCCTGGATGAAGCCCGGGCGCTGAAAATCTACGAACCCCTGCTGGCCCGCCTGCGCGCACCGATCGAACAAGCCCTGCGCGATGCCCGGCTGCGCCCCCGGGACCTCGACAGCCTGGTGCTGGTGGGCGGTGCCACGCGCATGCCGGCGGTGCAACAACTGGTGGCCACGCTGTTCGGACGTTTGCCCTATCGCCACCTCGACCCGGACACCATCGTCGCCCTGGGTGCCGCCAGCCAGGCCGCCTGCAAAGCCCGGGATCAAGCCATCGAGGAACTGATCCTGACTGACGTCTGCCCCTACACCCTGGGGATTTCCTCGGTGCGTGGTGATGACGTCAGTGGCGCCTTCTCGCCGATCATCGAACGCAATACGGTGATTCCCACCTCACGGGTGCAGCGCTTCTACAGCACCCATGCGCAGCAGAAGCTGATCCGGATCCAGGTCTATCAGGGCGAACGCCCTTGGGTACGGGACAACATCTTTATCGACGGTTTCGATGTGCCGCTGCCGCCCACCGGGGAGATCCAGGCCCTGGATGTGCGCTTCAGCTACGACATCAACGGCTTGCTCGAAGTGGACGTGACCCTGCTGGCCAACGGCGAGCGCCACAGCCACAGCATCGACCGCAGCCCCACCGGCCTTGACCTGCAAGCCCGGCAGAACAGCCATGAACGGCTGGCGGCGCTGAAAATCCACCCCCGCGACGCCTTGCCCAACCGCACCCTGGTGGCCCGCCTGGAACGGGCCTGGATGCAGAGCCTGGGCGATGAGCGCGCGCAGATCGGCGCCTGGCTGGAGCAGTTCAACAGCGTGCTGGGTCGCCAGCACGCCCCGGACATCAGCAGCCTGCGCCAGCGCCTCAACGACACCCTGGACGAACTGCGGCTCTGAGCCCCTCAGCCATTCAGGCGGCGCAACGCCGCCTGCAGGCCACCCTGCAAGGCATTCCGATCACCGTTGGGCGGCACGCCGTAACGGTTGGGCAGGCTGTCACTGGGCGCCACCAGCATCAGCAACGGCAGGAAGGGCAGCGCCGGGGTTAGCAGCAGGCAGATCAACAGCGTGGGCAGTCCCCGGCCCATGTCGTGCAAACGACGCAAACAAACGCCAAATAGCGCCAACGCCCCCAACAGCAGAATCGCCAGGCCCAGCGGCACGCTGCCACACATCAGCGCCGCCCAGGGAGTCAGCAGCCCACAGCCCAGCACCTGCCAGAAGAACGGCCCCTGCGCCAGGCGCGTGCCCAGACGCCACATGGCCAGCGGCGAAGCCGGTTGAGTGTCGGCCTTGGCCAGCAGCAAGCGTTCGCACCAGGACAGCAAGGCGGTCAGCGCAAAGCGCAAGCCGATGCTGTGGGCCGTATCGTCCTTGGCCCGCTGCAGTTTTTGCAGCAGTTTGCGCCGTGGAACGCCGGCGCTGCCGTATCGCACCAAGCCATTGAGGGTGTTCACCGCCAGGCTGAAGGCGCTGCTGTCAATGCCGTCGGCTTCCAGCACCGTGAGCGGCGGCCGGCTTGGCTGGCCCTTGATCAACCCGTCACGGAAGGCCTCGAACCAGTCACCGTCGCTGGTGACCCGGGCAATGTCCTTAAGCAAAGCCCGATGCTGCTCGGCGTCCAGCAGCGGATCCTGGTACAGCACGCCCCAAAACAGCAGGGTGCCCAGGGCCTCAACATTGAAGGGCTGGTCGTCGCTGAGGTAGCAGGTGTACAGCGCCAGATTGCTGGGCAACCTTGGGCTGTCGAGGGCTTGCTGCACGCTCATCAGGCGCTGGGCCAGCAGGCTTTGCACCGGGTCCTTGCTGTCCAGCCAGCCGAGCAGACCGAACAGGCCGCTTTGCTCCGCCGGTAAACGCTGCAACACCGACAACAGGCGAGCCAAAGGATGGCTCGCGGTCACCGTCAAGCTGGCGAGGCTATCGAGGCCGGTCAGTTCCAGCCAGCGCTCGGGTTGCTGCAACAGACCGGTGAGAAACAGGGTCTGGCGATGCCAAGACCAGGCGTCCTGGGCGGACGACATCGCCGGCAAGTACACACCCTGACGGCCCAGGTCGATCCAGAGCTCCAGCTCACTGCCCTCAGCGCCCTGCCGGGCCGGCTCGAAAACCTCGGCAATCCGCTCCAGTGCCCGCGACTCGTAGGGCCGCCAGCGTTTCAGCCAGAGCAGGCACAACGCCCGAGGCTCGCCCTGGTTGAGCTCATGGGCCAGGTATGCATGGGCTGAATGGCTCTCGAGGAACGCCTTCAGGGCCAGGGGCACCGGCGCCTGGGTCAACCAGCACAGCAGTTGCTCGGCCTGGTACTTGAAGCCCTCCAACACCAGTTGTTCAAGCACATCCGTGCTGTCGGGCTCGGCCAGCAGCGCTTGCAGCAACGCCACGTCGCCTCGGTGCAGGGCCCAGGCATGCCGATACAAGCGTTGCAGGCTCGAATCCGTTTGATCGATGCACAACTGCGCCAGCAACGGCCACTCATCAGCGCCCAGGCGCCAATCGACAAAGGCTCCGGCGAGGCCCTTGAGACGATGATTGTTCAAGCCGTACCAGCGGGCCAGGGTTTCCGGCCGCTGCGACGGGCTGCCGAACGCCTGCTCGACATCGCCCAGGCCCTGGGGCCAGGCGCGGAAATTTTCCAGGCGGTCGAAGGCCTGGATCAGCAAAGGTTGCCAAAGCGGCTGGCGCTCGGCACAGAGCCCGAGCAACCAAGTGGCCGCCTGGGGATGCTGGTGCTGCTGCCAGAGCCTCGACCAGTGCTGCAACGCCTGATGCGTCAGCCCCAACGCACTGGCCTGACAGGCCAGCAGGTACAGCGCATCAGCGTCATCCGGGGCCTGTCGATGCCGTTCCTGGCAGAGTTCCAGCAGGCTTGGGCCGCCAATCCCGGCCAGGGAGCATTGCACCAGCAGGCGTTGCACAAAGGCCTCTTCCCGGGGCAAAGGCAGGCAGGTGTGCTGGCTGAAAAAAGCCACGAACTCGTGCAGCGGACGCTGCTGGTACACCTGCTCCAGGGTGCGCGTGTACCACAGAGTTTCCACCTGCGCGGCCGGCGACCATTGGCTCATTTGCGCGGTGTCGAACGGGTCGTCCCGCTCGATGCGCTGGAGAAACTGATCGATCTGTTGGGCGTGATCGAGGTCCAGTTGCAGCAACTGGCTGGACCAACCCAGGCGTCGCTCCAACAAGCGCGCACAGGCGTAGGACAGCGGGCCACAATCGATCAACGTGTGCAGCACCTGCCAACTGACCTGCTCCAGCGACTCCAGGGGCAGTTGGTCGAGCTGCTGGATAAAACCTTGCCAGGCGGCAGGATCGAAGCGCCGCGTCTCATCGTCGAGCAACCCGTTGAAATCGGCCAGGACCGGGGAAACCTCATCCGGCTGGGGATCGATCAAAGGGCTGTCGTCGCCCATCCCCTCATCCTCAGAGGCCTTATTAGCCGCTGCTTCTGCTTGCCGAGCGTATTGCAGCGCCGCTTCGTAAGCCTGGCGCAGGGCCTGGAAACCTTGCGGGTCGGTCTCGGGGTGATGCTCGGGCAGGCGCGCCCGGTAGGCAACGCGGATCACATCGTGGTCTTTGGTCGGCTCGATGCCGAGGCGAATCCAGCAGGTCATGACCAGTCGAACTCCTGCAGTGATGGCGGCCGTGCCGGAAAGGTCAGCGGCATGCCCCAAGGCAACTCGGCAAACAATGACCGGGCCTCGCGGAACAATTCGTGGGTGATGCCGAGGTTGTCGGCAAAACTGCCCTGCCGATCAAGCGCATGGCCCAGATTCTCGTCGCTGTTGCTCAGGCATTTCCAGTAGGCACGGCCGACCAGGAACGCCGCGACGTACTGATTCCAGCTGTCGTAGTAATAACGCGCACGCACCGCCAGGCGACTGTGCAACCAGAGGCTGTCCTGCTCATCGAGCCAGCCTTTGAGCACACTGCAACGCAACACAAAGCCCATGCGGCCCAGGTCCCAGGCCTGGATCCCGCCAGGGCCGCATTCGCCATAAGTGCGGCTGGCGTACTCGTAACAGGTGCGGTCGCGGGGGCTGAGGGTTTCGAGCAAGGCCTGCCACTCACTGGGCAGGCAGCGCGCCCACTGCCGGTAGGCCGGTTCAAGCTCCCCGGCGTGCCCGTAGCCGGTCATCCTGCGAACCATCTCCAGCAACTCCTGGCGGTTGTGCAGGCCCCAACTCTGATCCAGCCCGACGTTGGTCGGCCGGGTGTAAAAGCTGGCCGAGGTGTAGCTGGGGTCTGAATTGGCGTTGAGGGCAACCATTGGCGCAGAAAGGGCGTACAGCCAATGCTGTTCTGTCTCTTCCATGAAAAACACTCCGGGCCAGTGAGGAACGGAACAGGGCTGGCCGCAAAAGCGCCGATTGTAGAGAGGCCGGCGGGCTGCGGTAAACACAAACCGCATGCCCGGCGACGGGGAAAAACCATAAAAAAGGCCCCGAACCAGTCGGGGCCTTTATGGCTTGAAGGGCGGGCCTCAGGCGGCTCGGGAACGGCCCGTACCCAACCCTTGGTCAACGCTCTGGCTTAGTGCTGCAGTACCGCTTGTTGCGCCCCATTGATCGGAATGCGCTTGGCCTTGGCCTCTTCCGGCACGATGCGCAACAGGTCGATATTCAGCAGACCGTTGCTCAGGCCAGCGGCCTTGACCTCGATGTGGTCAGCCAGGCGGAAGGACAGTTTGAACGCCCGCTGGGCAATGCCCTGGTGCAGGTAAGTGACGCTTTCATTGGCGTCACGCTTGCCGCCGCTGACGGTCAACACGCCTTTTTCCACTTGCAGCTCCAGGTCTTCTTCCTGGAAACCGGCGGCCGCAATGACGATGCGGTATTGGTCGTCAGCGTGTTTTTCAACGTTGTAGGGCGGGTAGCTGCTGCCGGGCTCGTTGCGCAGTGCCGATTCGAACAGGTCGTTGAAACGGTCGAAGCCAACAGAGGAACGGAACAGTGGTGCCAAAGAAAATGCGGTAGTCATGATCAATCTCCTGAAACTCAGCGAGTGGTTATCTCCGCGACCCGACTTCGGCATCGCGTAACACAGAGATAAGGATTGACCCGCAGGTTTCAAGAGGCTTTTTTTGAAAAATTTTCAGGCCGCAGCAGCGTCCGGCATGCCGAGCAAACGCCCGACCTGATCCAGGTCGGTTTCCCGGCGCATGGCCGTGAACAGCTCCACGGCTTCAGGGTAATTGCGCGTCAACATGGCCAGCCATTGCTTCAAACGCCCCGGTGCCGAGCGTGGCGTCAGTTGCTCGACGGCCTGCAACCAGAACGCCTGGAGCATGGGCTGCAGCTCGGCCCAGGTCATTTCCACCACCTCTTCACCGGCCCGTGCGGCAGCGATCTGCCGCGCCAGGTCAGGGCGCGACACCAGGCCGCGACCGAGCATGATGTCTTCCACGCCGCTGATTTCCCGGCAACGGCGCCAGTCTTCAACGCTCCAGATATCGCCGTTGGCGAACACCGGCACCTTGACCACGTCCTGCACCCGTGGAATCCACTCCCAATGGGCCGGCGGCTTGTAGCCGTCCGCCTTGGTCCGCGCGTGCACCACAATGTGCGCCGCGCCGCCTTCCGCCAGGGCCGTGGCACAGACCAGGGCGCCGTCCGGGCTGTCGAAGCCCAGGCGCATCTTGGCAGTGACCGGAATATGCGCCGGCACCGCACGGCGTACATGCTCGACGATCTGATTGAGCAGCTCGGGCTCTTTAAGCAGTACCGCCCCGCCCCGGGACTTGTTGACGGTCTTGGCCGGGCAGCCGAAGTTCAGGTCAATCACTTCGGAACCCAGTTCACAGGCCAGGGCGGCGTTTTCCGCCAGGCACACCGGGTCCGATCCCAACAGCTGGACGCGCAGCGGCACGCCGGCGGCGGTCTTGGCGCCGTGCAGCAATTCCGGGCCCAGCTTGTGGAAATAGGCAGGGGTCAGCAGGCGGTCGTTGACGCGGATGAACTCGGTCACGCACCAGTCGATACCGCCGACGCGGGTCAACACGTCCCGCAGGATGTTGTCGACCAACCCCTCCATGGGCGCCAAAGCAATTTGCATGAATCACACTCGATGAAAAAACGCGGGCAAAAAATCGTGGCGAAGTTTAATGGGTTTCTGACACCAGAAGGTATTCGTCTGACCGAGCGCTGAAAAACCAGCCCCCGCAGGCGCCGGCTCGCCGACGATTGACGCCATCTCCCGCCCGCGCACCGCTACCCGCCTCTACGCCTCTTGGCGGATGTGCAAGGCCGGGCCATAGCCTTCCAGAAACTCGCTCGGCATGCGCTTGGGCTTGCCCGTGGAAAGCTCAATGCAGACAAAGGTGGTCTGGGCTCGCAGCAAGGTGGTGTTATCGCTCGGCCGCACCAGTTGGAAGTGCCGGGTCATCTTCAGCCGCTGATCCCAATCGACGATCCAGGTGGCCAACTGCAGCTCATCGCCTTCGTAGGCGGCGGCCAGGTAATCGATCTCGTGCCGCACCACCGCCATGGCCCGGTCCAGGCGCCGGTACTCGGTCAGGTCCAGGCCCAGGCGCTGTGAATGCCGCCAGGCACAACGCTCCAGCCACGTGACATACACCGCATTGTTGGCGTGGCCCAATCCATCGATGTCTTCAGCCGACACCTGCAAGTCGATGACAAATGGCGTTGCCAGATCCCAGCCCATGCCCTACTCCCGGTCAGTTTTTTAACCGGGGCAGTGTAACGGAAGCTCAGGCGGATTGGCGCGCCTGGCGCTTGACGCCGTTGACCAGGGACAAAACCCCCTCGATCACCCGCGGATCGGCCAGCACCCGCTGGTGCCCGCCCTGCTCCAGACGCAGCAGGCGGCTGTCGAACCAGGCCTGATGAATCAGTTCGGACTCGTTGACCGACACGAACAAGTCGTCTTCGGCATGCACGATCAACCCGGGCATGGTCAGTTGATAGTGCGCAACATCCAGATGGGCGGCACGCATGCCGACATCCCGCTCAATGCGGCGGATAAAGGCCGAACGCGCCCGAGGCGGCATGCCCATGTAGCGGGCAAACCCACTCAGGACCCCGAGGATCCGCGCCGGCGCCGCGATGCTGACCAGCGTCTCGGTGCGCAACCCCAACTGCACGGCCAACATGGCGCTGGCACCGCCCATGGAGTGGCCAATCACGGCATGCAAGGGTGGCAACTCCGCTGCGGCCTCAAGCATGGCCCGCGCAAACAGCACCAAGTTCGCCTCGTGCCCCGGTGACCGCCCGTGAGCCGGGCCGTCCAGGGCGACGGCGGTGTAGCCCGCCGCCACCAGTGCCTCGATCAGGCTGGCGAACTGCGTCGAGCGCCCTTCCCAGCCGTGCATCAACAACACCGTGGGGCCCTGGCCCCAGCGCAGGGCCGACAGCCCGAAGCGCAAGGTCATGCGCTCGGCACGCGCCAGCAACGGCAACTCCCAATCCCGCGGTGGCCGCTCGCGAGGCGTCATGAACAACACACGCATCTTGTTTGCCACCAGGCCTGGCGCCACCCAGCCCAAGGTACCGTTCACCCCACGAATCCACGTCAATGCACTCATCGCCAATCTCCTCGGGCCTGGGCCTCAGGTCACAGCACTGCCGACTTGGCAGCGCGCAGCAAACGATCCGACAACGCCCCCGTACCCAAGGCCCGCGCCAACGCCAATCCACCGACCATCAAGGCCAGGTCGGCGAGCACCTTGTCGGCCTCTTCCGGGGTGGTCGCCAATTGCGCGACCATCAGTTCCACGTGTTCATTCAAGGCCTGGCGAAACCCATCCGGCAGCCGCCCCAACTCACCGACCGAAGCTGGAATCGGGCACGCTTGCTCTGTGGAATCCCGGTGTTTGCGCGACAGATAAAACGCCGCGACCAAGGCCCGCCGCTCCTCGCCACTGAGCTCGGCGTCCATCTCGGCAATCAGGCCGCGACGCTGGGCCAGCAACTGGCTGAAGGCCTCCAGCATCAGCGCATCCTTGCTTTCAAAGTGCGCATAAAAGCCACCGACCGTCAGACCGGCAGCCCCCATGACCTCGCCCACACTTGGCTCGGCCGGCCCGCGCTGAATCAGCGCGGAACTGGCGGCCTGAAGAATCCGTTCGCGGGTTTGAGCTTTTTTATCGTTCATCGTTGCCTCCGAATATTACGAATAAAATATTATATTCATAATAAATTTTCGCAAGTCTTGAGTGTGACCGTCGGTCAGAACAACAGGGTAAGAAGAAAGAGAGAATTGGCTGAACGCCAGACAAACAAAAGGGCCATTCAATAATTGAATGACCCTTAAAAATCCCGCAGAGCGGGTAAACGTGGCGTCCCCTAGGGGACTCGGAACCCCTGTTACCGCCCGTGAAAGGGCCGTGTCCTAGGCCACTAGACGAAGGGGACACAAACCCTTCTAACAACTGGATCAGA
>NZ_JALQCX010000016.1:0-29017 GCF_023241665.1 Pseudomonas morbosilactucae
GGGGGCATCGCTAGGTGATGCTGCCAGTGGCGCTAACGGATATCTCGGCGCCACTGGCCGCTGCCGGGATGAAAGCGTCGGCAGGCTATTCCCAGTCGCGGACGGATCAGCGGGATGGCGAAGCGACGCACGGTGAAATAGAAGCGGTACTCGGCGAGCCCTTCGATGGTCAGGTAAAAGTGCTCGTCGTCCTGCCATTCCACTGCGTCGAGGCTATAGCTGCTGTACCACTTGTTGAGCAGGCGCTGGGCGACGATCCGTTGCAGGCTCTTGTCCACTAGCACGACAAACACCGCTTCCTCGATCCAGTAATCCAGCTCGGTGAACAGCAGGTAACCGTGGCGGGTTTCGTATTGCCTACGCAGCACGCGCCCTGGTACTCGCAGGGCGGTCGGTTGCCCGTCGGCCAGCAGTTGCCGGTCATCCGGGTCGGTGGCGCCAGGACCTTGATGGTCGGCAAAGGTGAAGCGAGTGATGGCTTTCATTGGCCCTGAAGTCGTCGTCCAAGCGCGGGGATTCTAGCAGGGGCTGGGTTTTTTACGGGAATTGCGTGGGGGCCAATGCGCCGGAAAGTTGGCCGATAAACTGTATACAATTTTATAGACAGTTGTCTTGAATGTTGCATACAGTGTGCGCAGAACAAAAACAGGGAACCCCACACCATGAATACGTCCCACGTTTCACCGCAGCGGCCCGAAGATGAAAATTTGGGTGTTGGCGCGAATATGGCTTATGGCCTGCAACACGTTCTGACCATGTACGGGGGCATCGTGGCGGTGCCGCTGATCGTCGGCCAGGCGGCGGGGTTGTCCCCCGCAGAGATCGGCCTGTTGATCGCAGCCTCGCTGTTTGCCGGTGGCCTGGCGACCTTGCTGCAGACCCTGGGTTTGCCATTTTTCGGTTGCAAGCTGCCGCTGGTGCAGGGGGTGTCCTTTGCCGGCGTGTCGACCATGGTGGCGATTGTCAGCAGCACGGGTGAGGGGGGCTTCCAGTCGATCCTGGGAGCGGTGATCGCAGCCTCGCTGATCGGCCTGTTGATCACCCCGGTGTTTTCCAGGATCACCAAATTCTTTCCGCCGCTGGTTACCGGCATTGTTATCACCACCATTGGCCTGACGCTGATGCCGGTGGCGGCACGCTGGGCCATGGGCGGCAACAGCCGCGCGCCGGACTTCGGCAGCATGGCGAACGTCGGCCTGGCGGCGTTGACCCTGGTGTTGGTGCTGTTGTTGAGCAAAATCGGCAGCGCGGCGATTTCCCGCTTGTCGATTCTTCTGGCCATGATCATCGGCACCGTTATCGCGGTGTTCCTGGGCATGGCGGACTTTTCCAGCGTGACCCAGGGGCCGATGTTCGGCCTGCCCACACCTTTCCATTTCGGCATGCCGACCTTCCATGTCGCGGCGATCCTGTCGATGTGCATCGTGGTCATGGTGACCCTGGTGGAAACCTCGGCGGACATCCTCGCGGTGGGTGAAATCATCCACACCAAGGTCGACTCCAAGCGCCTGGGCGATGGCCTGCGTGCCGACATGCTGTCGAGCATGATCGCGCCGATCTTTGGCTCTTTCACGCAGAGTGCCTTTGCCCAGAACGTCGGGCTGGTGGCGGTCACCGGGATCAAGAGCCGTTTTGTGGTGGCGACCGGCGGCGTGTTTCTGGTGATCCTCGGCTTACTGCCCTTCATGGGGCGGGTGATCGCTGCGGTACCCACCTCGGTGCTGGGCGGTGCCGGTATCGTGCTGTTTGGCACCGTGGCCGCCAGTGGCATTCGGACCCTGTCCAAGGTCGACTACCGCAACAACATGAACCTGATCATCGTCGCTACTTCCATCGGCTTCGGCATGATCCCGATCGCTGCGCCGAGCTTCTACGATCACTTCCCCAGCTGGTTCGCGACTATCTTCCACTCGGGCATCAGCTCGTCGGCGATCATGGCGATCCTGCTGAACCTGGCGTTCAACCATTTCACTGCGGGCAACTCGGACCAGCAGTCGGTGTTTGTCGCGGGCACCGAGCGCAGTCTGCGCTTCCATGACATTGCGGCCCTGCGTGAAGGCGACTACTTCAGCGGTGGCAAGCTGCATGATGCCGAAGGTAATGAAGTACCCCTGGTGACGGAGGAGCCGGGCCATTCGCCGAACCAGGCCGGCGATGGTTCGTTACCGAGCCATGCACGAGGCAGTACCGAGGCGACTCACTGAAGCTGATCCGCCCATCCAAAAAAAACGGCGCCCGCAAGGCGCCGTTTTTTTTGCGGTTGATTATTCCAGGTTGTCCAACGGCTTCATCGCCTGCAGAGCGTCAGGGTTGTCTTGGTACTGCTGGCGCAAGGTGGCGAGCTGGCGATCATGGCCTGTGCAGACCTCGTTCACCGCCTTCTCCAGGAAGGCCCGGCGCTCCTCGTCGTAGGCTTCCTCGCCGGCAAAGTGTTCGCAGGCTTCGTGGCGCTGGATGAGCGCCGCCACTTCATCGGGAAGCTCGGCGCCGCTTGCGCCATAGTGCTTGCCCAACAGCAGGCGTTTGTTTTCGACCCAGCCTTTGTAGTCCTCACCGTCCTTGCCGATGTACATGACCTGGGTCCAGCCGTCTTCGCTGGAGGCGTACACCGTCAGCCCATCACCGGGAATCACATAAAGCTTCTTGTTCACGCAGGCGGCGCTCGGCCCGCTGTGAAAGTGCAGGCGACCCTGGCCGATGACCTTGGCCTCCAGAGGTGGGCGGTATTCGCCGGCTTCCAGGGACACCTTGTCGCTCAAGGTGGCGCAGTCCATGGGCGTTTCGGCCAGGGCCGGCAGGGGCAGAAGGGAGAGCAGGCCGCACAGGGGCAGCAGGCGCAGAAGTCGGTCCATCGCGAGGGGGTCCATGAGGTGGGATTGCGGATCTCGCGATGGTAATGACAAAGACGCGGCCTGTGAATGATCGCCGACCGCATCCGCTGGGTGATGGCCCGTTTTAGTCGGCTGCCTCGCTCAATTGCCCTTGGCGCACCAGGGACAGTGCAAATACCACCACTATGGCAGCGGCGGCCGCCAGGGTCAGGGGCAGGCCATAGCTGCCGCCGCTCATGGCCGCGCCGCTGAGCAAGGGGCCCAACAGGCTGCCGATGCCCCAGAGCAGGCCGGCGCTGGCGTTGGCGGTGACCAGGTCGGCGCCGCTGAAGGATTGGCCGATCAGCACGATGGCCAGGGTATAGATGCCACCGGCCGCCGCACCGAGGATCACCAGGCTGGGCCAGAGCAGGGCGGGGGCTTCCATTAGCAGCGGCAGGCCCAGGCCGATTGCCAGGGCAACGATGCCGCAGCCGAGGTAGATGCCAGGGCGCCCGAGTGTGTCCGAGAGCCAGCCGAGGGGGAACTGGAAGGCCGTGTCGCCCAGCAGGATGATGGTCACCATCAGGGCCGCGAGCTTGATGCTGTAGCCATGGCCGGCGGCGTAGACCGGAAACAGCGACAGAATCACACTGTCGAAAAACGCGAAGAACAGGATACCCACGCACAGTGCCGGGGCGATGCGGATAAAGCCCAGCACCGAGAAGGTCCGGCTTTCGCCGTGGGGTGCCTGGAGGTCTGCCTGGGGCAGGGTCAGCCAGACCACGGTGATCGCCACGGCGTAGCCGACGCTGACGATAGACAGCACGGCCGGCCCTTCGGTGCCCAATAGCGAGACCAGGCCCGGGCCCAGCAGTTGGAAGAAGGTGAAACAGGTGGTGTAGACCGCCACCAGCCGTCCGCGGGTCGCGTCCTCGGCCATTTCATTGACCCAGGTTTCCCCGAGAATAATGATCAGCCCCGCACCTAGGCCCATGGCGATCCGCGCCAGGCCCAGGCTGTAGAGGCTGGCGCCCGGCCATTCCAGGGCGGCCACGCTCAAGGCGCAAAGGCTGAAGCACAGCAGGTAGATCTGGCGCCGGGTCAGGCGCTGGCACAGGGCATTGACCAGAAAGGCCGAGAGCATCATGCCTGCGGCCGGCAGCGCCGACATGATGCCGATCTGGTTGTTGGAGGCGCCGGCCTGGTACAGGCGCAGGGCGAGGATCGGCACGGTGGAGCCGATGCTCAAGCCGACAATGGAAATGCCCAGGATCAGGGCGGCTAACAGGGCTTTGTTCATGATCAAGACCCGCGCCTGAAGCTTCAGGCGCCAAAAAAAGGGGGGGGCGCGTAGGAGCCGGCTTGCCGACGAAAAGGCTATTGCAGGGTGTGCTGCTGTTCAGGGCGCCTTCGCTGGCAAGCCAGCTCCTACAACCTCGCGGTTGGCGGTGCAGTCAATCGCAGTTAGCGACTGCCCTGATGCGGGGAGAAGGTGAAGGCAAACAGGACGCTACGGCGCCGACGGTTGATCGCGCAGTCCTGCTGGGCAACGGCCAGGGTTGCCGAGGGGCTCATCAAGGGGGAGGGGCACGGTGACTGTGCTGTCAGGAACATCACATCGTCTAATTGCTTGGATAAAGAGGCGGACAGCCTACGTCGGCCCTTGAGGCAAAGCAACAGGGTCGGTACAGGAAGGTTTCTGTTGGGCAAAACGCTTGCATCCGCGCGTCTGGCTGACGGGCGGATCGGTTATCTGTGGGGAGATGCTTGAGCTGATGTGCCGAAAAAGCAGGGCGCTCTCATAAATATCAAGGCAAATCAGTGTAGGAATATGGCTCCACGACCTGGACTCGAATAGAAGATTAAGTATCTGTTTTAAATGGAAATTGTGGTGACTTTTAAAGTCTTTATCCCTAAGGTTATCCTTATTAAGCCCGGATTTTATACGAACTCTTTGGATCCCCATGAGCACGGTAGTTGCGTCCGTCCCGCCTACCGATCAGTGCAGTAGTTCGTTCCTCGTGATCACTGTGTCCGTCCGAAACGGACTTTAGTTGGGTGGTTTAGGTATTGAAAAAGACGTCCTGAATTTCGACAGGTTTTGATTCGTGGTTTGCATTCCTACCGGCTAATCAATGGCATTGATGCTGACCATCTTTTGCATCCGACTTGACCGATACTCGTAGAGAAGGTGACCGGCAGTGAGCAACCCAAAGCTGACGATTGCGATGGGCAGAAATTGGCCGTTCTTTGCCGGTCGCGACGGGCAAGAGTCGGCCAAAAGCCGCCGGTCGGGTCAGGCGACTTCCGACCCGCTTCCGTCATTCAGAACTGGCTAATTGGCAAAAGTCAGGCAATTGAGCTCGTCTATGAAGTCAGGGGCGATTCAGAGTGCATCGCTTAGGGCTTTGTCCTTTTCCTGGGTCAGTTGCACTGTCATCGCAGATCCGATCAGATAATTTTCAACCAAAGCTGTCAGATAGCCAGTGACCTTCCATGCCGAGGAAGACCAAAGACCAGGATCATGTCGGTAGCGGCGCACCTCGTCGGCCATCTTGGCGATGGACTGACGGGCTCGCTCGATGATCTTGGGGCTGTCTTGATCAGTTTGGATCAGAGACATCATAGAGTTCCTTGTTAACGGACGTGTAGTCGCGCCCTTCTACCGCCTCGGCCCAGCGCAAGGGCTGGGCTTGTTGTATACCTGGGAGGCAGATACGCCGCGCTTTCCAGAACGGCCCGCCGTTACGCGTAACACGGTGTGTATTCAACCAGCAGGATCAAACGGTTCGCCATCTTTGGTCAGAGTAACGAACACCGGAGTGTGAGCGTTATTGGTGATATCCCACACAAAGAAATGCCGACCGGTCACACCCATGATTTGTGAATTATCGCTCACGCGGCTACGGGCATCGTCATCAGCCGCGATGACCTCAAAACTGTACCTGGGCGTGTTGGTGATCACATCGTACGGTCCAGCTTGCCGCCGGTATGTTTTGCCTGGCTCAATTCTTTTTCTGGAATCTGAACTCATGGTGACCTCGTATTTGAAGTGGCTACATATGTAAAGCGTTCAACGACTGTCCCCGGCACGCATGATTTGGCATTGAACGCTTTACCGATGCAGCGACGGGTAGCGGCACGGTTTTCCATTGTGTCTGTGGCTGTCGGCAACCGACTCACAGAATCGGCTCCCGACAGGCCCGACGCACCGGGCGAATCGTTAATGCTTAGGCAGAAGCCGCCCCATAGTTTGCGGGCTGACCTGGCCAGTTCGAAGAGTAGCCCCGTGGCGACTGTTGCTCACAGCGGATATTTACCATCGCTTCGACGTAGTCCCAGCGATCGGCTTCAAGCTCGGCGCGGGCGTCTGCCTGGCTGATGCCGCAGTTCACTTCTACAGCGATGACAAAAAGAATCTGTTGCTGGGTAAGGCCTTTGGCTACTGATGCTGAAATCATGGTTACGATTTCCGTGCTAAATGCGAATGCGAGGGGGTAAGTCTTGAATGCAGAAATCTCCATCAGTTGATCTGCGGCCCCGAACTCAAAATGATGCAAGTCTTTGAGCATTCCTTGATGATTTAGTTAAAGTCAGCGCACATCTCAATATTCAGCCCACCCTACGCTTCGCAAGGATGGATAAGATCGCAGGCTCACTCGGCCCGGGCGCCCTGTTAGGATTGAAGCTGTCTTGGTAGCCGAATTGGCTGTCCTGCCTATCCCAGGGCATTATCTGAATGTCAGTCACTTCAAAGCCATTTGGGTGAAAGACGTACTGATCGTAGTTCTCCAGCTGCGAAAGCTTGACCTGCTCATCGGTGAACCCTGAAACGCGTCCCGTACGAGTTGCTAAGTGAACCCATTCGACGGACGGTTGACACAAGGGCAACGCCAACACAGCATCTTCGACATTCTCTCGATACTTCTTCGCACGCTCCAACCACGGCACCTCAGATGCATGCTTTTCTTGATCATCTGCGTTTGATCCAACAAACCAAGCCACGACGACTTTGGGTACAAAGGACTGAATACGGGCGATAGCTTCAGTTGACGGTCTAAGAAAGTCGGTACATAGAATCTCCGCGTTGACGCCGCACGATTGAACACGCATACGCGCTTTTTCGATCAAATCGACGTTACTATCTAGGGACAGAACAGCCCTTGTTGCCGCCAATGAGATGGTACCGAAGCCGATTCCTGAGCCAATTTCCAGAACATTTCCACTTGGAGTGACTGAGCTCAACCACTGGTAGGTACCTTGGCTCTCGATGTGTGTCGACTCGTGTGCCCATTGTGATGCATAGGTCTTGGGATCAATTCTTCCGTACATTCTTGATCATGCTCCATAACATATGTGACTGAGGGTGTTGCATAGAGTTAACGCAATTTTGCGAAAGCGCATCCGAGCTTCCTCCCTGCTTCATCGAACTGTGCTTTCGTTGCCGTGATCGTTTTCCTCGGTTACTGAGCGCGGGCATCAGCCATGTAGCTGTCACGCATGAGGCGCGAGTGCAACACCATGCCCCACTGATTACTCTTGCGAGCGCGAACCAGCTCATGGCCATGGTGACGGGCCAACTTGACGCACCCCTGTTTCGAAATTCCGGTCACAGTCGATTCCCTCAAACTTTGGCGGGCGTACAGCCCAGTTCACGTGGCCCAGTAAGCCGGGGGGAGTAATAGGGTTTGGGCCTGGGGGACCAGTCATTTGCCTTCGCGCATTCAGCTGCTCCCTTCACCGTTCGTGCGCGCACCTACATGGTGCGAATGACCTTCCGCTTTTTTCTGTGACTACTGAAAGGAGGCCTGGCCGATGATGCCGACAGCCCGAATTCGCGCAAAGGCATCATTCCCGACGTGCAAAAGCCTAGTTCGCGAGCCATCCGTTCAAATTAAACTCTGTCACTCTCCATGTTCAAAACAATCACCTTGATCCAGCTCGTCATCATCATTGTTTCTTTGATAAGCGTCGTTGTTTGGATTGAGTTGGTTGGAGTGATTATCCATGCTTGAGTCATAAGCATCGTTGTTCGGGTTCATGCTGTCACTACGGTCATCATTGGGTGTTCTGCTCATTTTGTTGCTCCATTCGTAATGGTGTTTGCTGAAAGTAAGTCGATTTTCCCTGCTCGCCCCTGGGGAGCGAAATGCGTCCCTCTTCTACGGCCTCTGCCCAGAGCAGGGGCTGGGCTTGCGCATTACCTGGAGGTATCCGTGTACTCAACTTGGTGCCCTTCTTTAGAAAGCTGAGCAATGTAGGTGGCGACAATTCGGTAGAACGCTAATGCATCGCCATTTGCAATCAGCCCTGATGGTGAATGAACGTGATCATAACCAGTCAGTTCTTTCTCGCTGACCACCAATGTCCGATTTCCGCCTGGGTGATGCGAGACCTTTGCATAAAGAGCTGCCACAGATCGATTTCCTGCTTCGCGGACGTCAAATGAGCGTCCTTCTACGTCCTCGGCTCCGGATTTTGGGGCCGGGGCTTGAGAGTGCAACTGAGCGTTTTCCGGGCAGCATAAATCGCGCCCTGGTACTGCCAAAGGCCCAGTCAAGGGCCGTGGTGTGCAGCGGAAAATCCGTGACTGCCAAAATAGCCCGATCTGGCCAAACGCGCTTTGCGAGGTCGACAGAGATCCTGCACAAACTGAAGCGTTTCACATAATCGCTATTACCCGCCTAATTAGGCAGTTTTTCCTCTCATTTCCTTGTGAATATTCCGAATGAAATCCCTCCGCCGATTAGTATCGTGCATCACATCCTCAATCAATTTTATAGCTAGCGCTTTGGGATTACGAATAACTTTGTTGATTACTTTTCCGTAACCCGCCATTTTCACACCGTCGGCAGCTAAATCTTTACCAACTTTAGCTCTTAGCTTTGCTCGGGAAAACCTTGGATCAATGGCAACTAGCGTTCTCGGCGCAGTTTCCATCATAACCACGTGCGCAATGGCATCGATAGCATGATCATACTCATCAAAGCAGGCTAGCTCCAAAATCTCCTCTTGAAGAGTCCCTCCGCCGTTACGGAGCAGGGACTCATATAGAATTCTGGTTTCTTTTTCTACAATGCCTGCGCTGATCTCGTTTGTATAACCAAAATAGAACGCAAAAGGTAGTTTTTCATTCTTACCTTTGAGCATTGGCTTAATGGCTAGCGAGTAACAGAAAGCTGCGATCACTGTCAATTCACCGCGGGCAGCGTAGGTAATAGCCCTAAGATCGCGCAGATAGATTTCCCAGGAGACAGGCTCACCTGAGGGCAGTAGAAGTCCTCTTCTCTCGTCGCCATGACCATCTATGAACAAGAGTGGTAAAAGTCCGTTTTTGCAAACGTCTCGGATTTTATTTAATCCCCTGTCCCAGTCTTCGCGAGTCTGGCAGCGTAAATGAACAACCCGAGAGCTATCGGTTTGGAATCCTTTCTTAGGCAAAGACATCAACTCGTCACGTATGCCTTCATCCCTGCGCCTAGCCGTTTGCAAATCATCCGGACTCAAGCAATCAATAAGAAATATAGTGTTCGCTGAAGATGCCACGGCCATATTCAATGTAATTGTCGTTTTTTCTAACGGTTCATTTCTCATAGCAATAACCTATAGCCCAAAAAGTTTAGAAAAAACTACCCAATAAGAATCACTGATATATTTATGCCAGCGCAACCTTAAAAGCATGTCGAATTGTCGACCGATCAACAGTCAGATAGGGCTTGCTGTGATCAAGGCACGAATGACCTAGTATGGTCTGCACCGTCTCAACATCGCCTGTTGCCGCCAGCACCTTGGCCGCCAAGGAGCGCCTGCCGCTGTGCGACGATCCCTGCTTGATACCGGCCTGCCGGTAAAGTCTGCTGACGGTCTGTTGGAGCGAATCACAGGCCCGGTAAACCTCTGGCCCGCTATCCAACTGGCGGTGTTTGAATGCCAGTTCGAAGGCCTGCCCCTTGTGGCTTAGAACAGGCTTCGAACCTGGGCGCATGCCTCGATATTCATCGGCACCGGTATAACCCCACCGACGGGCAGCACGCACCTTTTTCCGTGGATTCAGTTGTGTTTGCTGGGAGTCACTAAATTAGGTCAGCACGTTACCATTTTGATTTTTTTGGAAATTGAAGGCGCTCGAAGTCTCCAGCGAGCGCAGCCAGGGCTGAGTAACACCTACTAAACCTCGCCGTACCACGAAAAATACCAATAGACTCAAGAAGGTCCGGGGCGAATGACCTGAGCAATTGGCGTTGAATATGGCTCGAGTAGTCCGAATCGAACGTACGCTTCGCAATAACCGCTGCCTGAGCTTCACGGATGGCTGCGGCCATAACTTCGTGGGGGTGTGCCTTTTCACTCGAGTAAGCTCCAGCTCTGTCAGCCAAGCTACTCAAGGCTTGGCTTACCTCACACACAGATTCGTAATCTACTTTCCGCTTGTGCGAGCGATATAGGTAAAAAGCAGCTGCTCCTATGGCGAAAATGGCAAGGGGGCCAAAACTGTTCATATCCTGTTTTCCCTCAACGCTCGGGTTTGGATTCTGGCCTGCAGTAGAACATCACCGACTCTCCCTTTAACGCCAAGTGTTGCGCTTTTTTGGTCAACACAGCACTGGCTGTTTCGCAGTTCTCGATTGCATATACACCGTAAAAATCTGCTTGTTTCACGTCTTCACCGCATGCCTCTAAGTGTGGGAGGCAGGAATGCCCCCACAAACCGACCACTATCGCTAACGAACTCATATTTTCCCTTAGCTGATGATGTTCCTGATGATCCGTGCAAGACCAAGGCCCGAGTAGCCCTCGGTGTATCCATGAGACACATCAACCTCGTGCTGCTCCAGTGCGTTCAGGATTCGCTTCTTCACCATCTTTGAGCCTCGCGATTGCCCTGCCTCGTAAGCAAGGAAAGCCGCAAAACAGGCCAAAACGAAGTACACAGCGTAAATGCTAAACATCTTTGATCGATCCCTTCATCGCAGCGTTTTCCTGCTCGATCCTGGGCACGATTACCGTGCCCCTCTACTGCCGCTGCCCAGCATGGGCTGGGCTTGGGCGGTACTGCGTTTCCCTACTCTGTCCTGTGGACGCGCTCATAGGCAGCCAGGGGATTATCTGCGGCCAACTGGGCCAGCTCAGGTGCAAGTGCGTTCAGCACGTTCCAGGCCTACGGGATCGCCTTGTGGCTCTCCCTGAAATACTGGATGTATACCAGCTCTTCAAGGGCGCGCTGCAACCGGGCATCGGTCAAGGGCGGAACCTCGGACCGTGGCACGTATTCGATACCTTCGATCACGACTGATGGCATGGCGTTTTCCTAGATACCTGGACTCTATAACTCTGCCTTGCGCAAGACCTCACGAAGGACATCACTTTCTTCACCGTAATGTTCGCTTTTCAGGCGGGTTGCTATACGCCTTGATGACTCACCCAGTGACCGGTACCAATCATCTTTGGCTCCAACGAAAACTGGTGGTCTGCCTGCAAACTGATCGCTAGTGATATCAATCACAACATCTCCGAACTCTAGCCAAGCATGACCAGATCCACAGACGTATTCAGCTTGAACCCCTGCAGCGTTCAAGTAATGACCCAGCAGCTCTGATACAACTCCACAGCAGCACTCAGGAAACCTCTGCATATGTGGTGGAAGGGTGCCCTCGCTTTTCTGCGCATCAAGTGATTCGCGGAAAGAACGGGCGACATTCAGTAAATCCATTCTTATTCTCCATTGCGTCTGTGACTGTCGGCAGCCGGCTCGCTGAATCGGCTCTCGACAGGCCCACTTAGTGGGCCTGCGACAACTATTCTTTGATCAACGCACCATGGTCAATATCCACATCTTCAACGACGATGTTGATGCCGCAAAAGATTTCCTCACCCGAGCGCAGGTAGGTAAAAAGACGGGACTTAACTACGCCGTACACACCACAACGATCTCCAGTTTCAGGAGCATTTACCACGCCACCTACGTTCGGAATGAGGGCAAAACCCGATTCGCTACGCCAAGTGATTCTTAAGCAAGAACCAACACATATTTAGCGCAAATGACCGCCCGAGCCGGGTCATCTGATCTTCGGGAATCCCGACTGGCCGGTGAGCGCCTGGGCTTAAAAAGCCGAACACACCAGCAAGCCCCTTCTCCTCCTCAACTGTGATCTCACCACTCATGCGTAAAAACTGGATAACCATCCCCCATTTTGAAGGATCGTAGGGAGCTGGGTTTGTCATTCGTGAAGCTACATGAGCCGCAATATCGACTGCCAGTGTTTCAAGTGCCACTCGCGCATTCACAAGAGAAGCATTGAAATCAGGCGGCGTCGCACGAAACGCAGAGGCCGAATCATTAATCCGCGCAATAATATCGTCTTTGCGAGGAGCCCCTGAGTTTTGAAGCGCTAAGATCAGATCGTCTTCTATCGGTGGTGCGCTGGTGATGGACGGGTCTCCTTTAATGAGCGTCTTGTTGGTTACGATGTAACCATCCAGCAACAGGCATTGAGTGAGGTCATGCATACGCTCGTCAAAGCGATATTTCGGGTTGACCCTTGAACGCAGATCGCCTGGTGTTGCTATGACCTCGGCAAGTACATGCATGATGGTCCGCTCGTCGAGCGAACGCAGAACATTTAGTAAATCTGACAGTAAATGGTCATGCGATAGTGAAAGATGCTGAACCCCATACTTGCTTAAGAGAACAACTGAAACGGTTGGGGGCTGCAATTCTAAAAACTGTGCAAACGAATGACGTGCTCGAAGTCCTATCATGTTGCCGCTTCCTTTTTTCTTTCGTGTCGTAGCTACATTAGTAAAGCGCTCAATAACTGTCACCGGCTAGCTTGATTGGGCAATGAACGTGCCGTTTGGATCAATGAGGCGATACCCAGCCTCTTTAAGTAGATCCTCAAACCCATCAGCCATGGGAGTTTTCCTCTACGACGAACGTAGCTCACGCTGCTTGCGCATGATTGCCTTGGTGAGCGTCATTTTCAGTGCTTGTTCCTGTTCATTGTCCAGTGCGCCGGCCAGACGCAGACCAACACAAATACCATCGGCCCTACCTTCCTCAAATGGGATTTGGCCGACAGTTCCTACCCGACTGATTTCCCTCAGCTGATAGCCAACCGCATCATTGATGTGACCAGGTAGGGCCAGTTTGGCCAAGTCAATTTTCGCAAGCAGGTCTATATCGTCCATGCTAATTAGCCTTCATTGTTTAGACGCCAAGATTGGTGTCCTTCTATGTCCTCGGCCCCAGTTTGTTAGGCCAGGGCTTGGGGGGCAGCTGAGCCTTTTCCCAGAATTGTTTGATCATGGTCGAAGGCTTCATCCGCATCCATACTCGGTAGCGAGCGCGATCATTACCATCCCAGTATCTGAGTCAGACCAATCTTTAGGATTGTTTTTGAGGAAGGCAACAACTACACGAACACCATCTTTGGTGGTGTACGCTTTTGGAAAACAGAGCCGCGCCTCCGGCAGAGCTTCACCCAACACCGCGATTGTATTACCAACGCCCTCTACCATCCCGAGGCATTGACCTATCAGAATAAACTCAGCGTTTGTAGTCTTTGCAACAGGCCGGGGCTCACTTACGAGTGAGCACTTTTTCAGTAACGATTCCCCATCAGCAAATGCCGTTAAGCTCGTAAGCGATAGCAGTGCGGCAACCAAAATTCGTTTCATGTTTCCCTCCTCGGTCTAGGGGAGCGAAAAGCGTCCCTCTCCTACGGCCTCGGCCCAGTGCATGGCTGGGCTTGGGCGTACCTGGGCGTTTTCCTATAACGGTTGATCCGTGACTGCTCGGCAGTAGTAAGTCCAAACCTTCATAGGCTTGCCATCGCCATCGAGCTTTTCAGCTTTCAACTGAAATACCTCGTTGTTGTCGGCGTAGACCATGTCTTCACAAGCTTCGCGTGTCGGGTACTGAGTATCCGCTTTTGGGTTTTCGGTGTGGCATGGGGCACCGACGGCCATTGACGCGCAAACCACAGCGTTCATTAAAAATTGCATACCAACTTTTTTCCTATTAACGAGTTTTCTTAGCCAGGCGTTCCAGCCGACCGGATCAATTTTTGTTGTATCCAAAAGCACCCCGCGTATGCAGAGCTTCCTTCCAAAAACTTTCTCGTCGGATGACGACTTCATCATCAGTACGCATTGAGCGATATTCGAGCAAGGTCAGGCTGAAATATTCACGAGCATACTCAATTCCTTCTGTCGAAATCAGTTTGGTCAGCTCATCGCTATGCCCACCGTGCCCAGTCAGAAGGTAGGCCTGCCAGCGGGACCAGAGGCCATCTTTGCCATACGCAGCCCCAACGTATTTTTTTCCATTTTTCTTATCGGCAATCAGGTACACACCTTTGGTGTTTTCAAGGGCGGTCTTCCAGTCGAGGCGCTCCGTAAGGAAGATAGTCTCCATTGCAGAAAAGCTCAGAGATAAGTTGTCGAAGCCAGGGAAGCGTTCGCCGGTGTAAACCTCTTTGAAAAGTTCAACGATAGACATGCCATCGGCATACTCTTCCATCAGACATCGCCGAGCGCGACCAATGGGAGGAGCTTCGATTTTGAGCTTACCAATCAGATGTTCATACTCTTCAAGTAAGCTCACACTATAGGCCGTTGAATCTGGGACGTTGGTAGTGCCGAGGACCTCCCAAACCCCACCAAACAGCCACGTATTTGCTTTCGGCTCTGGATAAAAATCAATTAGTTAGAAAATAAATCGACGATTAAAGTCATCCCGCTTTCCCCTCCAGGAGTTCCACTTTTGCCATTCCTTACGAGATCGAATGAAGACATCTAAAGGCTGACTATGCTGATTCCAGCAGGCGAAATGAATTTTGTGTTCTTTATAATTTAGGCTAGGGAATAACGTACGAAGTAGGATAGTCATCTGCTGCTCAGTGAATGCCGTGTGCCAAACTGACGAAAAAAGGAATTTCCTACTAGGTAAAGCTTTGTTTTGATCTGGCAGAAAAAAACCACGCTAGACCGATTACAAGAATGGAGATGATCGTCGCTATCGCGTGGATTGGTGAAGAGAACCAATAGACGGGTGCTCCATTGCTGCGCCAATCGGACATGGGAAGCTCCACAGGCACATCCTTATCTTGGCAAGCCACCATAGCCTTATTGAATTCCTCTGCTCCTAGCTCTCTCATTTTCTGCAAGAGATCACCCCTAGGACAGACGGTGAGCGACGGTGATGTGTAGCTGTACTCGGTTACATAACCGTCGAATGGAAAGTGAAGCAGCAAGACCAGGATCGACATGGCGAGTGTTGCAAGCAAAGCGAAGCGCTGATGGGCGTTGATATTCCAGATTGCAGAATCCTTTTGCATGAATTTTTTCCTTATGTTTGGAGCTGGAGGTCAGCCTTCCTCGGCAGCCAGACGCGCTGCCTCGGCCAAGTAATAGAGTTCCTGCTCCTCTTCGGCGTCGACCAGGCCGAGCGCCGCCAAGGTGCGCAAGCGTCCCTCAATGTCAGCGCGTTCCTGCACGAGAATATCTATCGGCTTGCTACGCAGTGCCTCGATCAAAGCACGTAGCGCCTGATTGGCGGCCTGCACGCGCTGGGCATTGAGGGTAATGGTGGTGCTCATGGGGGTTCCTTTTTCCTACCTATTCGGGCTCTTGACCCGTACCTGGCGACTGGCGCTTTCTATGGCAGAAAGTCACTAGAAAGAAAATGCAAACGAACGCTACACATGACCAAAAAATCTTTCCGCCTGTGGGCATCTGCTCGACGCTCTTCCAGAACTCAATTAACTTATCCATATGCTCTTTTCCCGTTTACTTGGACTGCTTAGCCTCGGAGAGAGCAGATTCATAATCTCGAAGTGATTGTTGAATGCTCTCAGACGATTTCCTACTTCTGTTGAGTCTGCCCCCGCTGCAGCTTCGCGATCCTGCTGCCACGCTCCCTGAAACCTGCCTCAAGCTCAAGATTGGCTTCAATCAACGCGTAGAATGCGTTGAATGCTCTGCGATCATGTTCCTTCAGCGATTCCAAAATTTGACTCAGCTGATAGAAGTCAGTGATCAGAATTTTGCCTGCGCGCTCGTCGTAATCGGCTTCATGTCGAGCGAGGGTATTCTTGATGATTTTTTGCTGTTTACTTTGGGCCATGCTCAATCCTTCGATTTCGCGGACGCAAAAATAAGCGTCCCCTACGACCACGGCCCAGCGAAGGCTGGGCTCGGGCAGTACCGCGTTTCCCGATCACTCGTACTTTGTGAGAGCAGAAGGCGTGACATCCAAAACACGGGCAATCTCGCTCTTGTTGAGTCCTGCACCTCTCAAAATGTGATAAAGATTCTTGCCATCTTCTGTAATCCTACCGCTCTCTGTTTTTGCTACGCTGAGAATGCGATCGAGAATGGCTCCTTTCTCTTCAAGGGCCTCCACTTGCTTCTGTATTGGGCTTTTTACCTTAGGCTTGGTCATTTCGTGCATCTTCAGTTTGAGTCAAATCGACTGCAAAAAGCATCAATTAGCCACCACATAAAAGTCAACATAATATTTAAAACATATGATAAATATTTAATACTTTTTCATCCTAAAGCCATCTCAAAAGCCCTGCGCAAGGTTTCTTGATCGACCGTCAAATAAGGCTTGCTGTGATCTAGGCAGGCGTGGCCAAGAATGATCTACACCGTCTCAACATCTCCGGTTGCAGCCAAGACCTTGGCCGCTAGGGAGCGTCTGCCGCTGTGCGACGATCCGTGCTTGATACCGGCCTGTCGGTAGAGCCTGCTGATGGTCTGCTGTAGAGAATCACACGCCCTGTAGACCTCCGGCCCTGAGTCCAAAATGCGGTGCTTGAACGCCAGTTCGAAGGCTTGACCCTTGTGCGTCATAACTAGCTTTGAACCTGGGCGAAACCCTCGGTATTCATCAGCTCCGGAAAGCCCCCAGCGGCGCCGTAAGCGAACCGCGATCCAGCCGTCCAGGGCGGCAAGGCATCGAGCATGGGTCAGGTACACATTGCGCGGTCGGCAGCCCTTAGTAATGTCTGCGCGTAGATACACCTCGGGCTTGATGGCTCCGCTGGGGTACAGCACGTCTGCGACCTCCAGCAAGGCCAGCTCGGTGACACGAATGCCAGTCGTGTGCGTCAGCCACAGAAGCATCACGTCACGTTCTGGCAGACGGCCAGTGACGGATGCAACGCGGATCAGGTGTTTGAATTGTCCAGGGCGAAGGGAAGTAGCGCGACGGGGGGGGGCATACGGTCTCTCTGTCAGGATTACACGGGAATCGTGCTGGATCTGGAGAGAGTCAGGCCGGGGCCTCCTGACTAAGCGCATGCCGGTGGCTCGTGCCAACTGAGCGATCGCCGCCGCGCGCGGCATTTGGTGTTCGCAGAGCACGTCGACGATCCGCTTCACCTGTTCGCGGTCTTGGCCTTGCGGCACTGAACGACGAACAGTGGTGCGCCGCATTCCCAGCGCCTCACTCGGGCTCGGCACTTTCACATACTGATCACCGCGAAGCGCGGCCATGGTTCGATTCACACTGGACAACCGGTTTTGCGCAGTGGCGATAGCCAGCTCACCTTGTTCAACTTGTTGGCGCAGATGTCCGGTGTAGTCCAGCAAGGTTTGGCTATCTATCTGCCGCGCATCGTTAAACCCTGGTCCATCCTCCGACCGACACCAGCGCACAAACGCCTGCCACCGATCACTGTGTGCCATGACCGTGCCGTAATGTCCGCCGCCAAATAGGTCTTTGAGCGCTTGCGGCCCGGCATAGCTCAACTGCCGACCATAGCCAAAATTGCGTCCATCTCGCCTGCCCACCAGTGCCATGATCGAAGTCCTCTCGAAGCCAAAATTTTTAAAACTTTCCCCACGTCATCCCGCCAAGAATGTTGAGTGTTATCAGGGATCAAGGCCCCTGCGACCTGTGAGGGTTGTCCACTAACGCGGGACTGGCGGCTCTTTACGACCGGGAGCTTGGGCATCTCATGATCTAGCCTCCTGAGCACTTCCGAAGAAGTGGGCGGGCGGAAGCTGCGCTGGCTGACGAGACCAATGCCGCGAGATCCTGAGTCGGGTGAAGGCAGTGATGCGATGACTGGGGCATGCCTGACTGTCAGTCAGGTGCAGTCCATTCCGTGGGCTGCGGCACCATCATCTGCATCGCTGTTGCTGGTGACTTCGGTGTTTGTCGCGCCGATTGTCACGAGGGGGAATGCCGCAAAGCCTTGTACGAGGAGGGCTGCAGCAGTGGTAGGAGTGCCCGTCTCTTTCCGGGAGAAAGAGACGGGCAAAGGTTGGCGCAATGAAATGGCCAAGCGGATAGGATGCTGCAGGGCAGCTATGAAAGAGTATGGGTTGCCGCAGTGGGCACACTGATAAAAGTAGGCATCCATCACATCGCTGTGACCGTGCGAGCCTCCGGACGCTAATCGCACTTTGGGAGAACCACCACGGTGTGGCGTAGCCTCAAAGGTTCTGGCTACCTGGGTTGCTGTCAACGACAGCGCTTGCCCGATCTTTTCTACGCCTGTGGATAATTTGGGTCAAGGCTCGAATTTTCCGGAGCTCTGCGGTGGTGGATGAAATTATTCACCGGCGGAAATCGGTGGTTTTCCACAGATAGCTATATGGGCTTTAGATTTTTTAAGGGAGGTCCATCCAAACAGGGCGGCTTTGCAGCCCTGTTTGGATGGACCCGCGTGGACAAAGCGGATCACTGAGATATGAGGACCGAGCGCTTACTCAGTTGCGCCACGTTTTGCTTTTAGGCGAGTGACATTCGCACCCGTCTGATTGGCGAATTCGCGTGGACTGACATGCTTCTGCTGATTAGCCTCAAGGTAGCGACTCCACCAGTTCATGATCAGCCTGCGCTCTTCGATGAACTCGGCCTTGTGGGTGTACGCGGCGCGGACGTTGTTGCGTTCCTTGTGGCTCATCTGCCGCTCAATGGCTGTGTCTGCCCACAAACCTGACTCGATCAGTGCGCTGCAGGCCATCGAACGAAACCCATGCCCACAGATCTCGGATTTGGTGTCGTACCCCATCTTCCGAAGCGCGCTGTTCACCGTGTTTTCGGACATTGGTTTCCAAGATTTGGTATCGCCTGCGAACACCAAGTCAAATTTGCCTGTGATTGCGTGGATCTGTTCGAGCAGGGCGATCGCTTGCGGCGATAAGGGTACAAGATGGATATCGCCTGCCATCTTCGTCCCCCTTGTGGAAAAGGGTACGCCTTCCAACGCTGGTCGCGTGTCGGGTATTTCCCAGACGCCACGTTTGAGGTCGAACTCGCTCCAGCGGGCGAAGCGCAGCTCGCTAGAGCGTACAAACACGTGCAGCGACAGCAAGACTGTCAGCCGGGTAAGTGCGCGGCCTTTATAAGTGTCGATCCGTTCCTGCAATTCAGGCAAACGCGATAAGGTTAAGGCGGGGCGGTGGACGACCCGCGAGGCTTTGATCGAGCCTACGAGGTCGTAAGCAGGGTTTACGGTGATAAGCCGGAGGCGCTTTGCCTCGCGCATGATGCTCAGCAGGTAGTTTTGTACCCTTAAAGCAATGTCTATCGTTCCGCGCTTCTTAATCGCGTCTAGGGGCCGCATCAGGTCGTGGGTATCAAGGTCAACAATGGCGCGGGCGCCGATCAGCGGGAAGAGGTGAGTTTTGAGGCGACTCATCACTGTCTTGGAATAGTCTGGTGCCCACTTGGCTGACATTTCCGTGTGCCAGCCGAGGGCAACGCTTTCAAAGGTGCGGCCTTTGATCAGAGCGTCCGTCTTGGCTAGGTTCTTGGCTCCTATGGGGTCAATGCCATCCGCCAGCATTCGCTTGACCTCCAAGCGCTTGCGGCGCGCATCCGCGAGGCCAACGATGGGGTAGTTGCCGAATGAGGTCAGTCCTTCCCGGCCATCAGGTTTGACGTATCTGAGACGCCAGCCTTTGCGGCCATTGGGTTGGACTAGAAGGTAAAGGCCGTCGCCGTCGAAAAGCTTGTGGGCGCGGTCTGTGGGCTTGGCCGAACGGCAAGCGGCGTCGGAGAGTGGAGCAGTAGTGCGCGACATAAGGGTACTCCCTATTATCGAACTGACCTTTATCCCAAACTCTACCCTTAAAATGGCTGGTACCCACCGGAATCCGACAGAACGCCAAAACGAAAAAACCCGCCAGAAGGCGGGTTTTTCGGGGGTTTCAGAGATTTTGAAAGCCTTCTCTGGAACCTTGTATGGCTCCACGACCTGGACTCGAACCAGGGACCCAGTGATTAACAGTCACTTGCTCTACCAACTGAGCTATCGCGGAATGCGCCGTATCTTACTGATTAAGAAGGAGAAGTCAAGCGCAGGATTGCAGTTTTCTGCTGGCCGGTGCCGCTAGGCGTCGACCGAGGAAAAATCGGCCTGGGCGGTTACCAGAAGCGGGAGGGAGGGCTACCATGGCGCCCCGGAAGTGGTTTCACGCGCGACCGGCCTCCCGCCGCAAAGGTACGCTTTATGACCTGCTCCCTGTATTCGCTTTCAGTCACCCGCCGCTTAACGCTCCGATCGGGGGTGCTGGCATGAGCATCGAACAGATCGCCCTGCCCAAAGGGGTTGGGCCTCAGGCCAGTAAATTGTGGGATGCCATTGTCGGCGCTGCTTCGTCTGCCGATCTCAACCGCGCTGGTGGCAAGGCCGAAGGGTTTGTCCTCGGGCTGGAAAGCAGCAAGGCGATCAAGAGCCAAGTGGCCGAATCGCTGTATGTGGCGTTTGATGATGCCGCCAGCCAGCGCTCCAAAGAGTTGGCCGGCTGAGCTCGTTCAGCCGCCGAAGGTCAGGGTGCCAAGCATGAACTTGGCCGCCAGGGCGCCGCCGGCCAGTTGTACCAGCCATAGTGCCAGCCCACCGAGAAACACGCCGAGGGCGATTTGCAGCACCAGGCTCTTTTCGCGTTTCTGAGGGCGGGACACGTAGTGCTCCAGTTCGTCGCGGTCTGCCCGCAGGTCGTCGTTTTTCATCTGGGTTCTCGATGGCAAGGGTAGGGCACGGCCTGAGTCTAGAGCGCGCGGGCCTTGGGTTGGAGATTTTGTCGGCGGGACAAAAAAGGGGAAGCCAGATGGCTTCCCCTTTTTTCTGTCACCGAGGTGGCTTAGATCACCTGAATGATGGCCTTGGTCACCACGTCGATGTTGTTCTGGTTCAGCGCGGCCACGCAGATGCGGCCGGTGTCCAGGGCGTAGATACCGAACTCGTTGCGCAGGCGGGTCACTTGCTCAACGGTCAGGCCGGAGTAAGAGAACATCCCGCGCTGGCGACCGACGAAGCTGAAGTCGCGCTGTGGCGCGCCTTTGGCCAGCAAGTCGACCATCTGATTGCGCATGCCGCGAATGCGCAGGCGCATTTCCGCCAGTTCCTGCTCCCATTGTGCGCGCAGTTCCGGGCTGTTGAGCACGGCGGCGACAATGCTGGCGCCGTGGGTCGGCGGGTTGGAGTAGTTGGTGCGGATCACGCGTTTGACTTGCGACAGCACGCGGGCGCTTTCTTCTTTCGACTCGCTGACGATGGACAGTGCGCCAACGCGCTCGCCATACAGGGAGAAGGATTTGGAGAAAGAGCTGGAGACGAAGAAGGTCAGGCCCGACTCGGCGAACAGGCGCACGGCGGCGGCGTCTTCGTCGATGCCATCGCCAAAGCCCTGGTAGGCCATGTCGAGGAACGGCACCAGGTTCTTCGCCTTGACCACTTCCAGCACGTCATTCCAGTCGGCCGGGGTCAGGTCGACGCCGGTCGGGTTGTGGCAGCAGGCGTGCAGCACCACGATGGACTGGGCAGGCAGGGCGTTGAGGTCTTCCAGCAGGCCAGCACGGTTTACGTCGTGGGTGGCGGCGTCGTAGTAGCGATAGTTCTGCACTGGGAAACCCGCGGTTTCGAACAGCGCGCGGTGGTTTTCCCAGCTCGGGTCGCTGATGGCGACAACGGCGTCAGGCAGCAATTGCTTGAGGAAGTCGGCACCGATTTTCAGTGCACCGGTACCGCCCACGGCTTGGGTGGTGATGACGCGGCCAGCGGCGATCAGCGGCGAGTCGTTACCGAACAGCAGCTTTTGTACGGCCTGGTCGTAAGCGACGATACCGTCGATCGGCAGGTAACCGCGGGAAGCGTGTTGGGCGACACGAATCGTCTCGGCTTCGACAACGGCGCGCAGGAGTGGAATTCGCCCCTCCTCGTTGCAGTAAACGCCGACCCCCAGGTTGACCTTATTGGTACGGGTGTCAGCGTTGAATGCTTCGTTGAGGCCCAGGATTGGATCGCGTGGTGCCATTTCGACAGCGGAGAACAGGCTCATTATTACGGCGGCTCTGAATGGAGTGTGGAGGGACGTGTCGCGCTCCAGCCGGATGCACTAGAGCGGTGCACAAACGGGGAGCTAGTATAGAGGCCATCCTTTCTGGCGGCGACAGCCTATTGGCTTTTTGCCCTAAGTTTTTCGCTTTATTTTTCGACCGTTAGTCTTATTGCAACGTCAAAGGCGTTAGGGCGTGTAGGACCGTTATCTTGAAAGCGGTGGTATTTGCCTCCACATCTAGGACAATCCCAGTTTTTCCCGACGACGTTTGTCGTTCGCGGTCGTTCTCGCTCCAGCCCGTTCGTGTCGTGCGGGGGTGAACCCAGAGGTACGTTATGTCTGAATTCCAGCTAGTCACCCGCTTCCAGCCCGCCGGCGACCAGCCGGAAGCCATTCGCCTGATGGTCGAAGGTATCGAGGCCGGGCTGGCGCACCAGACGCTGCTCGGTGTGACCGGCTCGGGCAAGACCTTCAGCATCGCCAACGTGATTGCCCAGGTGCAGCGCCCAACCCTGGTGCTGGCGCCGAACAAGACCTTGGCGGCGCAGTTGTACGGGGAGTTCAAGGCCTTTTTTCCGAACAACGCGGTGGAGTATTTCGTCTCTTACTACGACTACTACCAGCCCGAAGCCTATGTGCCATCGTCCGACACTTTTATCGAGAAAGACGCCTCGATCAACGACCATATCGAGCAAATGCGCCTGTCCGCGACCAAGGCGCTGCTGGAGCGCAAGGACGCGATCATCGTCACCACGGTGTCCTGCATTTACGGCTTGGGCAGCCCGGAAACCTATTTGAAGATGGTGTTGCACGTCGATCGCGGCGACAAGCTCGACCAGCGCGCCTTGCTGCGGCGTCTGGCGGACCTGCAATACACCCGCAACGATATGGATTTTGCCCGAGCCACGTTCCGTGTGCGCGGTGACGTCATCGATATCTACCCGGCGGAATCCGACCTGGAAGCCATCCGCATCGAGCTGTTCGATGACGAAGTCGAGAGCCTGTCGGCCTTCGATCCGCTAACGGGCGAAGTGATTCGCAAGTTGCCGCGTTTTACCTTTTACCCCAAGAGCCACTATGTGACCCCGCGGGAGACCCTGCTGGATGCGATCGAGGGGATCAAGGTCGAGTTGCAGGAGCGCCTGGAGTACCTGCGTTCCAACAATAAGCTGGTGGAGGCGCAACGCCTGGAGCAGCGCACCCGCTTCGACCTGGAGATGATCCTTGAGCTGGGTTACTGCAACGGCATCGAAAACTACTCGCGTTATCTGTCGGGTCGTCCGGCCGGGGCTGCGCCGCCGACCTTGTACGACTACCTGCCGGCCGACGCCTTGCTGGTAATCGACGAGTCCCACGTCAGCGTGCCGCAAGTGGGCGCCATGTATAAGGGCGACCGCTCGCGTAAGGAAACCCTCGTGGAGTACGGCTTCCGCCTGCCTTCGGCGCTGGATAACCGGCCCATGCGTTTCGACGAGTGGGAGGGTGTGAGCCCGCAAACCATCTTCGTCTCGGCGACGCCGGGCAACTACGAGGCCGAGCATGCCGGCCGGGTGGTGGAACAAGTCGTGCGGCCCACCGGCCTGGTTGACCCGCAGATTGAAGTACGCCCGGCGCTGACCCAGGTCGACGACCTGCTTTCAGAAATCACCAAGCGGGTGGCCCTGGAGGAGCGGGTGCTGGTGACCACGCTGACCAAGCGCATGGCCGAGGATTTGACCGACTACCTGGCGGACCACGGGGTGCGCGTGCGCTACCTGCACTCGGACATCGACACCGTAGAGCGGGTGGAGATCATCCGCGACTTGCGCTTGGGCACCTTTGACGTGCTGGTGGGGATCAACCTGCTGCGTGAAGGCCTGGACATGCCGGAAGTATCCCTGGTGGCGATTCTCGATGCGGACAAGGAAGGTTTCCTGCGTTCCGAGCGTTCGTTGATCCAGACCATTGGTCGTGCCGCGCGTAACCTCAATGGCCGGGCGATTCTCTACGCGGACCGCATGACCGGCTCCATGGAGCGGGCCATCGGCGAGACCGAGCGCCGTCGCGATAAACAGATCGCCTTCAACCTGGCCAATGGCATCACCCCCAAGGGCGTGTTCAAGGATGTCACCGACATCATGGAAGGCGCCACGGTGCCGGGCTCGCGCAGCAAGAAGCGCAAAGGCATGGCCAAGGCCGCGGAAGAAAACGCCAAGTACGAAAACGAGCTGCGTTCGCCAAGCGAGATCACCAAGCGCATCCGCCAGCTCGAAGAGAAAATGTACCAACTGGCCCGGGACCTGGAGTTCGAGGCCGCAGCGCAAATGCGCGACGAAATCAGCAAACTGCGCGAGCGCCTGCTGACCGTCTAACGACACTCCATCCCTCGTAGGCGCCGGCTTGCCGGCTCAGAGGCCCTCAAATCCTGTGCAAGGATCGAGGGCCTCTTGCACCGGCCAGCTTCAGCTCAGTGGGCTTCTCCGGCCTTCAGGCCCTTGGGCAGTGCCTTGGTCAGCAATACCGCGAGCATGCTCACGCCCAGGGCGATCCCGACAAAATGAAACGCATCGTTGTAGGCCATGATCTGCGCCTGCTGGTGGGCAATTTCACTGAGCTTGCCCAGGGCTGCGGTTTCATTGCCGAGGGTGTCGGTCAGGCTGGCCAGGCGCTCCGCCACTTGGGGGTTGCTCGGCACTATGGCCTCGCGCAGGTAATCGAAGTAGGTCTTGGTTCGCGCATCCAGCAAGGTGGCGAGCAGGGCGATGCCGATGGCGCCGCCGAGGTTGCGCAGGATGTTGAACAGACTCGACGCCGAACCCGCATCCTGGGGCAGGATGTAGGCGGTGGCGATCAGCGAGATGGTGACCATGATCAGCGGTTGCCCCAGAGCACGGATGATCTGGATCTGGTTGAACTGCGGCCCGGCGAAGTCCGGGTTCAGCACCCCGGATGAAAAGCTCGCCAATCCGAACAGGCCGAAGCCCAGGGTGCACAGCCACTTGGGTGAGACAAACCTCATCAGCAGCGGCACCAGCGGTATCAGGAACAGCTGGGGAATGCCCATCCACATGATCACTTCGCCGATCTGCATAGCGTTGTAGTTCTGGATCTGCGCCAGGTACAGCGGCAACAGGTAGATCGAGCCATACAGCCCCACCCCCATCCCCAGGCTGGAAATGCTCGACAGGCCGAAGTTGCGATTACCCAGGATGCCCAGGTTGATCAGCGGGTTGGGCTTGGAGACTTGCACGATCACAAAGGTCACCAGGCTGACCAGGGCAATGCTGCCCAGGCCGACGATCAGGCTGGACTCCAGCCAGTCCTTACGGTGGCCTTCCTCAAGAAACACCTGCAGGCAGCCCAGGCCCACGCCGAGGGTGAGGATGCCGGTGTAGTCGGTGCTTTTCAGCAGCTCCCAGTGGGCGGCTTTCTTCTCCAGCCCGTAGAGCATGCCGGCGATCATGAGCAGCCCGGGTGGGATGTTGATGTAGAAGATGTACTCCCAGCCCCAGTTTTCCGTAAGCCAGCCGCCCAGTGTCGGGCCGATGGAGGGCGCGAAGGTGGCCGTCATGGCGAACATGGCCATGCCCTTGGCGCGGTGGTGCTCGGGGAGTTTGATCAGGGTCAGGGTGAAGGCCAGAGGGATCAGCGCACCGCCGGTAAAACCTTGCAGGGCGCGGAACACAATCATGCTTTCCAGGCTCCAGGCCATGGAGCAGAGCAGTGACGCGACCAGGAACCCCACCGACACCCAGACCGCCAGGCGCCGTGCCGAGAGCAACTGCACCAGCCAGGCGGTGAGGGGAATCATGATGATTTCCGCCACCAGGTAGGAAGTGGAAATCCATGAACCTTCCTCCAGCGTCGCCGATAGCGCGCCCTGGATGTCCTTCAGGGAGGAGTTGGTGATCTGGATGTCGAGCACCGCCATAAAGGCGCCGAGCATGGCGCTCATCACCGCGATCCAGTCGCGCCGGGTCGGTTCGCCGGCCGGGCGCAGCAGCTGATCACCGGCCATCGGCAGGGTCTTTGATCTTCACTTTGACGGTGACCGACATGCCCGGGCGGATCTTGCCACGCAGTGGGTTGTCGGCGGCAAAGGTCAGTTTCACCGGGATGCGCTGCACCACCTTGGTGAAGTTGCCGGTGGCGTTGTCCGGCGGCAGCAGGCTGAACTGTGCGCCCGAGGCGGCGAACAAACTGTCGACCTGGCCGGCGATGGGGGTATCGCCGTAAGCGTCGAAGATCAGTTCGGCGGATTGCCCGGGTTGCATATGGCCGATCTGGGTTTCCTTGAAGTTGGCCTGGATCCAGATGTCCTGGTCGGGAACGATCGACAGCAGGTAGGCGCCAGCCTGGACCACTTGGCCGTTGCGTGCCGCGCGTTGGCCGACCAGGCCGCTGATAGGCGCGTGGATTTCGCTGCGGGTCAGGTTCAGTTCGGCCTGGGCCAGGTCGGCTCGGGCATTGGCGATCTGGGCGTCCAACCGCTTGAGTTCGGCGCCCAGGGCGTTCACCTGTTGGCGCTGGCCCTGGAGGTCGGCCTGGGCCTTGGCCACCTGGGAGCGGGCGATATGGTTGTCGGCAGAGAGGGTGGTCACCCGTTCTTCAGAAACGTAGCCGGGCTTGCGCAGGGTCTGGGCCCGGGACAGGTCGATTTGCGAGCGGCCCAGGCTGGCCTGGCTGGAGGTCACCTGGGCTTCGCTGGCGGCGATCAGGCTGGCTTGCTGCGTCAGCTTGCTTTGCGCTTGCAGGCGTTCGGCTTCGCGGGTGTCGAGGGCGGCTTTGGCCCGCTCGATGGCCAGCTGGAAATCTTCACTTTCCAGGCGCACCAGCAACTGGCCTTTTTCCACGTGCTGGTTGTCCCGCACCAGCACTTCGTCGATTCGCGCCGCCAACTGGCTGGAGACCCGGGTGATCTCACCCTGGACGTAGGCGTTGTCGGTGCTTTCATAAAAGCGCCCATGGAAGAACCATTGGGCAAAGAACCCCAGGGCGACCAATGCCACCAGGAGCAGGAAAATAAACAGGCGACGCTTGAGTTGGGCGGGCATGGGCAGGCTGTAGTCGAGAAAGTGTAAGGAAATTTAACAGGGGGCGAATCTGGCATATAGGCTGGGGGTGGTAAATGCCAACTGTTGATAATCGGCCATTCATGGGCATTAGCGCGGCAACCTTGGCTTAAATGCCCTCGTTACTGGAGCCGGGCCGGTCGCGCCTGTTACCATTCGCCCCCTGTTTTACCTCCGCTTTTATATTCATTCCGAGACATGCCATGACCACCGTCCGCACGCGCATCGCGCCATCGCCCACTGGGGATCCCCACGTCGGCACCGCTTACATCGCTTTGTTCAACTACTGCTTTGCCAAGCAGCATGGCGGTGAGTTCATCCTGCGCATCGAGGACACCGATCAACTGCGTTCGACCCGTGAGTCGGAACAGCAGATTTTCGACGCCCTGCGCTGGCTGGGCATCAACTGGAGCGAAGGCCCTGACGTAGGCGGCCCGCACGGCCCGTACCGGCAGAGCGAGCGCAGCGAAATCTACAAGAAATACACCCAGCAACTGGTGGATCTGGGCCACGCCTTCCCGTGCTTCTGCACCGCCGAAGAGCTGGACCAGATGCGCGCCGAGCAAATGGCCAAGGGTGAAACCCCGCGCTACGACGGCCGGGCGCTGTTGCTGTCGAAGGAAGAAGTCGCTCAGCGCCTGGCTGCTGGTGAACCCCACGTGATCCGCATGAAAGTGCCAAGCGAAGGCGTGTGCGTGGTGCCGGACATGCTGCGTGGCGATGTCGAGATCCCGTGGGATCGCATGGACATGCAAGTGCTGATGAAGACCGACGGCTTGCCGACCTACTTCCTGGCCAACGTGGTCGACGACCACCTGATGGGCATCACCCACGTCTTGCGTGGTGAAGAGTGGCTGCCCTCGGCGCCGAAGCTGATCCTGCTCTACGAGTACTTCGGCTGGGAACAACCGCAGTTGTGCTACATGCCGCTGCTGCGTAACCCGGACAAGAGCAAGCTGTCCAAGCGCAAGAACCCGACCTCGGTGACCTTCTACGAGCGCATGGGCTTCATGCCTGAAGCCATGCTCAACTACCTGGGCCGCATGGGCTGGTCGATGCCGGACGAGCGCGAGAAGTTCTCGCTGCAGGAAATGGTCGATCACTTTGACCTGTCCCGTGTCTCCCTCGGTGGGCCGATCTTCGACATTGAGAAGCTCTCCTGGCTCAACGGCCAGTGGCTGCGTGACCTGCCGGTGGACGAGTTCGCCAGCCGCCTGCAGCAATGGGCGCTGAACCCCGAATACATGATGAAGATCGCACCGCACGTGCAGGGCCGGGTGGAGACCTTCAGCCAGGTCGCACCGCTGGCCGGGTTCTTCTTTGCCGGTGGCGTGAACCCGGACGCCAAGCTATTCGAGTCCAAGAAACTGTCGGGTGACCAGGTTCGCCAGTTGATGCAGTTGATCTTGTGGAAGCTGGAAAGCCTGCGTCAGTGGGAGAAGGACAACATCACCGCGACCATCCAGGCCGTGGTCGAATCCCTGGAGCTGAAGCTGCGTGATGCCATGCCGCTGATGTTCGCTGCGATTACCGGGCAAGCCAGTTCGGTGTCGGTGCTCGATGCCATGGAGATCCTGGGGCCGGACCTGACCCGTTTCCGTCTGCGCCAGGCCATTGACCTGTTGGGCGGCGTGTCGAAGAAAGAGAACAAAGAGTGGGAAAAACTGCTGGGCGCTATCGCCTGAGTCAGTGCTGTTGATGGGTAGGAGTCGGCTTGCCGGCGGTCTGCACCGGAGGGTGTGCAGTGTTCTGGTGATCATCCTCGCTGGCAAGCCGGCTCCTAGAGGTCAGGAAAACCCCCGGATTTACGGGGGAGGGCGGTAAGTGATTGTTATCCCGACAAATTTTTTT
>NZ_JALQCX010000017.1:0-35684 GCF_023241665.1 Pseudomonas morbosilactucae
TGCTGATGCGCCAGGCCGCCGATACCTTGAAAAAGGTCTCCCTGGAACGGGGGGGCAACGCGCCCTTTATCGGTGTTCATGATGCTGACCTGGAGGCCGCCGTCAAAGGCGCCATGGCTTCCAAGTTCCGCAATACCGGGCAGACCTGCGTCTGTGTCAACCGCTTCTTTATCCAGGATGGGGTGTACGACACGTTCACCGCCAAGCTGGCCGAGGCGGTGTCGGCGATGCGCGTCGGCAGTGCCCTGGACGGCGAGACCGAACAGGGCCCGCTGATCAATGCGGCGGCCTTGGCCAAGGTCGAACTGCACGTCGGCGATGCCCTGGAGAAGGGCGCCAAGCTGCTGTGTGGCGGTCGCCGGCACGCCCTGGGAGGTACCTTCTTCGAGCCGACCATTCTCACCGACGCCAGCAGCGACATGTTGATCGCTCAAGACGAAACCTTTGGCCCGGTGGCTGCCTGTTTCCGTTTCCGCGACGAGGCTGAAGTGCTGCAGCGGGCCAACGACACGCCCTATGGTTTGTCGGCCTATTTCTACAGCCGTGACATCGGCCGCGTATGGCGCATGGCTGAGGGACTGGAGGCGGGCATGGTGGGGATCAACGAAGGCATTATCTCCACCGAAGTGGCGCCCTTTGGCGGAATCAAGGAGTCCGGGTTAGGGCGCGAAGGCTCCAAATACGGCCTCGACGATTACCTGGAAATCAAATACCTGTTGATGGGCGGCCTCTGAGTGTTATGCCCTTGCTTGCAGGCACTGGCATACCGGTGTCTGCAAGCGTTCAGGGATTGCTCACCAGGCTCAGCCATTCGGTAAACAGCCGCACCTTGGACAAGCCCTGCTTGTCGTTCGCCACATCCAGCCAATAGCCATAAGGGCCCAGCACCTCCACCGGGGTGATGGGCAACAGACTGCCATTGGCCAGCTCCCGTTCGATCATTTGGCGGTCGATTACCGCCAGCCCGCCACCGGCCAGGGCGGTGTGGATCACTTGGTCCAGGGTGCTGAATTCCAGGCCGCTGTCGGCGGCCACATCGTCCCGGCCCATGGCCGCTAGCCAGTGCTCCCAGACTTGCAAGCGCTTGCCGTCGTGCAGGATATGCAGCAGCGGAAACTGCTGGAGGTCCGGTGCCCGGCCGTCCACGAACAGTTCCGGGCTGGCCACGGCAATGTGCCGTTCCATCACCAGCAAGCGGCTGCTGCAATGGCTGGCGGGCGCCTGGCCGAAACGGATCTGGCAATCGCTTTCGGCCAGGCTTTCGTGGCCGCTGGGTTGGGTCACACTGAGGTTGATGTCCGGGTAGCGTTGGCAGAAGGCACGCAAGTGCGCCGAAAGCCAGCGAGTGGCCCAGGTGGGCGGTGCGAGGATCCGCAGGCGCTGCCGCAGGTTGGGCACCCGCTGCGCCTGCAGGGCCCGCTCCATATGGTCGAAGGCTTCCCCTAGCTGGGGCGCCAGGGTGCTGCCGGCTTCGGTCAGGGACAACCCCTGGGGTGTGCGCACGAACAGCGCCAGGCCGAGGTAATCCTCTAACTGCTTGATTTGTCGGCTGACAGCGCCCTGAGTCACGCTCAGGCTCAGGGCGGCCTGGCCGAAACTGCGGTGTCGGGCGACTTCCTCGAAGACCCGCAGCATGTTCAAAGAAGGTAATTGGCGCATAAACGGCTGCTCCGCATCAGAAGATTGTGCAAACCCAACGCCCATCGCCGGCAAGCCGGCTCCTACAGAAGGGCTGGCCGCAATATCGCCACCGCCACCACGCCCGCTGTTGTAGGAGCTGGCTTGCCAGCGATGGGGCCCTCAAGATTGCCATCGCCGGCAAGCCGGCTCCTACAGAAGGGCAGGCCGCAATATCGCCACTGTCACCACACCCGCTGTTGTAGGAGCTGGCTTGCCAGCGATGGGGCCCTCAGGTCAGAAGTAGTAGCCGATGTTCATGTACAGCTGGTTCTCCCACTGGTCGCTGCCCCCGGCGCCGAGGCTCTGGGTGTAGCTGCTGCCGCCGATGTAGGGGTCGTTTTTGCCGAACAGCCATTCGGTGGCAATCCACAGTTTGCTCACCGAGAACGAGGTGCCGAGGATCATCCGTTGGGAGGTCTTGAATTCGCTGGCGGATTTATCGAAGGCGCTGTAGTTGGCGTACAGCTTGATGCCGCTGACCTGGTCGAACAGGTACTTGCCGTCCACGTCATAGCTCAGGTCGGCCACGTACAGGTTGCCGCGGCTGGCGATGTTGAAGGTGCCGTCGTAACCGCCCAGGGTCACCAGTTCATCGGTGCCCGGGTTGCGCGGCGACATCTGCTGCCGCGCCGCCTGCAGTTGCACGCCCCATGGGCCGTTCTTGCCCAGGTAGTGCACGGCCACGGCGTTGCGTCGGCCGTCGTCGTGGGTGTCGTTGTTCTTCAGGGTGGAGGTCAGCCCCGAGACACCCACTTCGGACTTCCAGTCCCCCAGGTCCAGGGCCTTGGCCACTCGCAGCACCACGGTGTTGCGTTCGCGGTTGTCGCTGCCGTTTTCCACGTAGCTGTCCGCCGAGGACACCACGCTGGAATAGGTACGCCCATTGCTGGTGCCCTTGCCTTGCCAGGCCGGGCGCAGGTAGTAGCCGGTCTGGATGTTCCAGTCGCCCACTTGCTGGATGTACTTGGCACCGATCTGCTCGACGTCTTCCAGGCCCACTACGTTGCCCAGGGTTTCGTAGAAAGTGCTGCCGAAGTACGGCTGCAGGCCGAACGGCACCTGGTTCAGGCCCACTTGCACCTGCTGTTCGGGGTTGAATTTGTAGCCGATCCAGGCGGTTTCGGCGAAGGCCACGTCACCGACATTGTTGGTGTATTGGTAAGGGTAGGCGCGGCCGTAGAAACGGTATTTGGCGGCGCCGATCCAGCTGTCTGAGCTGTATTTGGCAGTGAGGAACGCGGTGTCGAAGTTGAACTTCTGGATGTCCCGGTCCGGGTCGTAGTCCCAGCGGGCACGGACGGCGCCGCCGAGGTCGAGGTTGTCGGTGACCTGGATCGCCAGGGCCGGGGCGGCGAGGGTGCCGAGGACCGGAATCAGGGCCAGATGACGCAGTGCGCGAGTGTGTTGATGCATGGGTTGACTCCCGAGTTGTGTTTTTTTGGCAGCAGTGAGCCCGGCCGCGGCAAACACCGCGGCAACGGGGAGGAGGTGCAAGGTCAGTGACGTGAAGGCTGGATCAGTCTCAAAGGTGGTTCATGGGGGGAGGTGGGGATCGCCTTGGCCCCCGGCGCGGCGGCCAGCAGGGTTTGGGTGTAGGGGTTCTGCGGCCTGAGCAATACCTGCTCGGCGCTGCCGTATTCCACCACTTCGCCCTGGCGCATCACCGCGATGCTGTCGCTGATCTGCGCCGCCACCCGCAGGTCGTGGGTGATGAACAGAATGCTCAGGTTCAGCCGTTGCTGCAGTTCGGCCAGCAGCTCCAGCACCTGTTTCTGCACCGAGACATCCAGTGCCGATACGCTTTCATCGGCGATCAGTACTTCCGGGCGCATGGCCAGGGCCCGGGCGATGCCGATGCGTTGGCGCTGGCCGCCGGAGAACTGGCGGGGCTTGCGGTTCAGGGCGTCGCGCTTGAGGCCCACTTGTTCCAGCAGGTCACCCGCTTCGGCCCAGGCGTCCTTGGCCGACAGGCCGCGCAGCCGGGCGGCGCGAGCAATGATGTCGCCGACTCGATGACGCGGGTTGAGGGAGCCGTAAGGGTCCTGGAAAATCATCTGGATGCGCCGCCGGTTGGCCGCCAATGCCGCGCCGCTCAATGCCAGGAAGTCCGTGTCGCCGACCCAGACATGGCCGCTGTCGCTGTCCACCAGGCGGATCGCCGCCTTGACCAGGGTGCTCTTGCCTGAACCGGACTCGCCGACAATCGCCAGGGTCTTGCCCCGTGGCAGTTGCAGCGACACATCGCGCAGGGCCTGGACCTTACGTCCGCCGACGTCGTAGACCTTGTTCAGGCGTTCGATGCGCAAGGCCAATTCGCCGTCGGCACAGGGCGCGTGCAACTCGGGATAGAGCGCCGGCACCGCGGCGATCAGCTTGCGTGTGTAGGCGTGGCGCGGCGCATTGAGCACCTGGTCGCGCTCGCCGATCTCCACCAGGCGGCCGCCTTCCATCACCGCGATGCGGTCGGCGATTTCCGCGACCACGCCAAAATCGTGGGTGATAAACAGAATGCCGTGCTGGCCGCGCCCGCGCAGGTCACGCACCAGTTTCAGCACCTGGGCCTGGGTGGTCACGTCGAGGGCCGTGGTCGGTTCGTCGGCAATCAGCAGGTCTGGGTTCATGGCCAGGGCCATGGCGATCACCACCCGCTGGCATTGGCCGCCAGACAGCTGGTGGGGAAAGCTGTTGGCAATGCGTGGCGGGTCTGGCAATTGGGTTGATTCGAGCAGCGCCAGCATGCGCTCCCGACGTTCGTCCGCCGGCATCTTAGGAGCATGAATAGCGAAGATTTCCTCGACTTGGCGGCCAATGCGGATGGCTGGATTAAGGGCCGCCATGGGCTCCTGGAAAATCATCGCGATGCGGTTGCCGCGTAACTGGCGCAGGGCCTCATCGTCCATGGCACAGATGTCCTGGCCGAGAAAATCGATATGCCCTGCGCTGTGGCGCAGGCCCTTGGCGTAGTCACCCATGATGGCCGCCGAGAGCACCGACTTGCCTGAGCCGGACTCGCCGATCACGCAGAGGATTTCGCCCTTGCGCACTTCCAGGCTGATGCCCTGCACCGCATGGCTGCGGTCGGCGCCGGCCGGCAGTTCGATGGACAGGTTGTCGACCCGCAGTACTTGAGAAGAGGTGTGCATGCTCAGCTCCTTGCGCCTTTCTGTGCGTGTTCGTCGAGGCCGTCGGCCAACAGGCTCAGGCCCAGCATCAGGGTGGAGATGGCAATGCAGGGGAAGATCACCAGGTGCGGGAAGGCAATGGCCATGCTCCGGCCTTCGTTGATCATGCCGCCCCAATCCGGGGTCGGGGGTGGCAGGCCGAGCCCGAGGAAGCCCAGGGCGCCGATCATGATCGCGGTGTAGCCGATGCGCAGGCAGAAATCGACAATCAGCGGGCCGCCGCAGTTGGGCAGGATTTCCACCAGCATGATGCGCAGCGACCCTTCGCCCTGGGTGATGGCGCTGAGCACGTAGTCCCGCGAGCGGATGTCGATGGTCAGGGCGCGCATGATGCGAAAGATCGCCGGGGCGCTGGTGAAGGTCACCGCAATCAGGATGTTCAGCGCCGAGGCGCCCAGGGCAATGATGATCACGATGTACAGCACCAGCACCGGGAACGACAGCACGGTGTCGGCGACATAGGACAGCACCGCATCGACCCAGCCATTGAAGTAGCCGGCGCACAGGCCCATGGCAATCCCCACCACAAAGGCGGTGAGGGTGGCCAGGGTCGACCAGAACAACACGGTGCGGGTGCCCCAGATCAGCCGCGAAAGGATATCGCGGCCGAGCATGTCGGTGCCCAGCAAGAAAACCTGGCCACTGCCGTCATCGCTCAAGGGCGTGAGCAGCGGGGTGAAGCTGGCCAGGGGGTCATGGGGCGCCAGCAGCGGCGCGAACAGGGCCAGCAACACCCAGCCCCCCACCAGCAACAGGCCAACGGCCGCCAATGGACTTTTGAATGCGTGGAACAGCTTCATTGGGCACTCCCCCCAAGGCTACGCAAGGTGATGCGCGGGTTGAGCCAGGTGTAGGCCAGGTCGGAGAAAATCTTCGTCACTCCGACCACCAGCCCACTGATCATGGCGCAGGCTTCGATCAGGTAGACGTCGTGGTTCAGCGAGGCGGTGTAGAGCAGCGAGCCGAATCCCTTGTAGGCGAAGAACACCTCGACCACGATCACGTTGGACAGCAGCCAGGGGATGTACAGCATGATCACCGTGACTGGCGCGATCAGCACATTGCGCAGGGCGTGGCGCAAGACGATGCGCGAGGTCGAGGCGCCCTTGAGCCGCGCGGTGCGGATGTAGGGCGCCTGCATCACTTCGACCATCGAGGCACGGGTGATCCGCGCCAGGTAGCCGACCCCGAACAGGCACAGCACCAGCAGCGGCATGACCAACTGCAGCCCGCTGAAGCCGTCGCTCATGCTGCTCACCCCCGGCAGCCAGTTGAGCCAGAAGACAAAGATCGCCGAGACGAACACCGCACTGGCGAAGTCCGGGATCGAGGTGGTGACGATGGACAGCAGCGACACCAGCCGATCCACCGTGGAGCCCTGGCGGATGCCCGCCAGCACGCCGAGGGTCAGGGCCACCGGCACCATCACCAGTAACGCCAGCCCGGCGAGGATCAGGGTTTGCCCGAGGTTGGGCAGCAGCAGGTCGAGCACGGGTTCGCGAAAGTGCACCGAGGTGCCCCAGTGGCCGCTGACGAAGTCTTTCAGCCACACCAGGTAGCGCCAGATAAAGGGTTGGTCGTAACCGTGTTCAGTGAGCCAGGCCGCGCGTTGGTCGGCGGCGGAGTAGGGGCCCAGGACGTTGATCGCCACGTCTTCGATGTTCAGCTCGAGGGCGATAAAGACAATCAGTGACACCGACAGCAGGGTTGCCGCCAGGGTCAGTAGCTTGCGCCACAGGAAATCAGCCATGTTTGCACGCTCCGGCCAAGGTAGGTTGCCGGCTCGCCGCACCCTTGACGGTGGGCGAGCTTGTTCTTGCAAGCGCGGGATCAGGCGCTCAGCCAGGTCTCGTTCATCGGGTAGAAGTCCGAAGGGTGGACCTTGAAACCCTGGACCTTCTGCGCGGTGGCGGTGAACTTGTCACCCCAGAACGGCTGCACCATGACGCAGGCGTCCTGCAGGATGCGCTCCACGCTTTCCATGGCCTGGGCCCGTTGTTTGGGATCGACGATGCCCATGGCCTTGTCCAGGGCGGCATCGAAGGCCGGGTCGCTGTAGTGGCTTTCGTTCCAGGCGGCGCCGCTGCGGTAGGCCAGCTCCAGGGACATCACCCCCAGCGGCCGATGGGCCCAATAGGTGAGGCTGAAGGCGGCCTTGTCCCAGATCGGCCAGTACTGGGTGGCGGGGATCACCTTGAGGTTGATACGAATCCCGGCTTCGGCGCAGTTCTGCTGGAGGATCTGTGCGCAATCCTGCTCGTAGCGGCCCTGGGTATTGCCGACGATCAGGTCGATGTCGATGCCTTTGGCATGCCCGGCTTCGGCCAGCAGTGCCTTGGCCTGGGCCACGTCGCGCTGGCGCTTGGGCAGGGGGAAATACTCGGGGTGCGACGGGGCGACGTGGTGGTCTTCGCCCAGGGTGCCCATGCCGCGATAGGCAATCTTCAGCATCTGCGCGTTGTCGGCGCACAGGGCCACGGCCTTGCGGATGCGCAGGTCATCGAAGGGCTTCTGGTCCACGGCCATGCGCATCACCACGGTCTGCGCCGATTTGCAGGTCAGCAGCTTGGCATTGGGCATGCGCTTGGCCAGGTCCAGTTCGGCTACGGTGACCCGGTACAACACGTCCACTTGCCCGGCTTGCAGGGCCGCCAGTTGGGTCGAGACGTCAGTGCCCATGTCGACATAGCGCAGCTCGTCGAGGTGCGCCGGGTTGCCCCAGTAATCAGCGCGCTTGGTGAAGGTCGCCTGCTTGTTGACGGCGAACGACGCCAGTTTGAAGGGGCCGGTGCCCAGCGGGTTTTTCGCCCAGTCGTCACCGGCCTTGAAGCTACGGTGGGCGATGGCGCAGGTGAAGGCGTTGAGCATCTCCGGAATCGCCAGGATCGGCCGTTTGAGCACCAGTTTGAACTGGTAGGGGCCGAGTTTTTCGAAGGCGCTGATGTCCTGGAATGCGGTGCGGTTGACCGACTTGGAATCGGCGGCGATCCAGCGCTGGATGTTGTGCTCGACATCGTCGCAGGTGAAGTCGTCGCCATTGCTCCACTTGACGTTCTGGCGCAGGTTGAAGGTCCACTCCTTGAGGTCGTCGGAGGGCTTCCAGCTTTCGGCCAGGTAAGGGTGGGTGATGTTCTCGGCATCGACCCAGGTCAGGTATTCCAGGCTGTTGCGCATCAGGTTCGAGGCTTCGATCCAGGTGATCAGCATCGGGTCCTGGATTTCCTGGATGGCGCAGGCAAACCGCAACGTGCCGCCCGGGCGCGGCGTTTCCGCGGCCAGGGCGCTGTCACTGAACAGCGCCGAGCCGATAAAACTGCTGGCGCTGGCGGCAGTGATGCCTAACAGGGCGGCGGTGCGCAGGAATTGGCGGCGGTTGATTTCGCCGCTCCGGACCTGAGTGCACAGGTCGTCTACGGCTGGATGCGGCGTGGAACCGTCCAGTGTCATGAGCTCTTTCATAAGCCTCTCCGATACTTGGCAAAGATGCGTTTTTCGACTGGCTGCCAGCAGGATGCAGCGCCAGGCGCGGTCGGTTTTCGGGTGCGCGAAACGGTCAGCGGCGCAGGCTAGGGAGCACCGCGCAACAGGCGTGAAACCGGCAGGAGAACGGATTGCAAAGAATTCAGGAGGAAGGAAATGGGGTAGGACATTGGGCAGCTCTCATGTTGTTTTTATTAGATATGCCAGCAGTTTTGTCATCCTGGGCGGGATGGACAAACGATAAATTCAGCGTCCGACCATTCTTAAAATGCATGTTACTGAGCGCGAGCCGCCTACCTCGGCGAATCGCCGCCTGTGGGCCACAGCCGGCCAGCGCTGGCGCATTCACCTCCGGAGCCTCCCGGGTACCAGCGCAGGCCGGGCTTTCAACGTGGCAGCAGGCGCGCGTCGAACGGGTAGTCCGAGAGCAGTTCGATGCCGTGCTCGTGGATGTACACCTGTTCTTCGAGCTTGACCCCTTCGCCCCCCGAATCGTGACCTATGTAGCTTTCCACGCAGATGGTCATGCCGGCCTCGAACACCCCGTCGTAACCCAGGGCGTCGATGTCTTCACGGTGCACCACGTAAGGGTATTCACCGGTCATGCCCACCCCGTGCACCAGGGCGAAATAACGGTTGGCCTTGTAGTGGTCGGGTATCTTCCAGGCACGCTCGGCATACTCTTTGAAGCTGCGTCCGGCCTTGAGCATTTCGATGTTGGTCTGCACCTGCTCATAGGCCAGTTTGTACAGCTCTTGCTGGCGGGCTGTGGCCGCCTGTTCGCCGCAGAGGAAGGTTCGGGAGAAGTCGGCGTAGTAGCCGAAGCGGCCCACCACGTCGGTGTCCAGGGCTACCAGGTCGCCGGCCTCAATCGGTCGGGTGCTGCACTCCTGGAACCATGGGTTGGTGCGTGGCCCGGAGGACAGCAGGCGGGTTTCCACGTAGTCGCCATCGGTGGCGATCACATGCTGGTGCAGGTGCGACCACAGTTCGTTCTCGGTGATGCCGGGCGCCAGTTTGCTTTCCATCAGACGCACCCCGGCTTCGGTGGCGCGCAGGCTGGCGCGGATCATCTTCAGTTCGTTGGGCACCTTGATGCAACGTGCCCGCTCCAGGGGTTCCTGGGCATCGAAGATTTGGTAGCCGAGTTTTTGCAGTTCAAAGGCGGCGGCCGAAGTCGCGCTTTCAATGGCGATGCGTTTGCCGCCGCCACACTGGCGCACCAGCTCATCGATTTCCGCGGCCCAGTCGGCGGTGACGTTGCCCAGGAAGCTTTCGCAGAAGTAGTAAGAGATGGCCTTGGCCGGACGCACTTCGTCGACGGTGTTGAGGGTTTCGGCCAGGTGCAGGCAACCGCCGAATTCAAACACCACCACCGGGCCCTCGGCCGGAATAAAGGCGTAGCGGGCTGGGTTGCGCGCCGAGTACACCTGCATATTGCGCGAGCCGGTGGCGTAGCGCATGTGGGTGGGGTCGAACAGCACGCAGGCGGCGTAGTCGCGTTTTTTCAGCTCATTGCGCACCCGTTGCAGGCGGTCCAGCTGGATCTGCTGGATTTCGTCATAGGTGGGTTCGCAATCGGCGGGGTTGCGGTTCGGGCCGGACAGACTCATGGGGTGTTCCTCGCAGGGCAAATACGGTTTTTTAGTTTTTTGGGGGGAAATCAGTCGAGCAACTGGTCGCTGCGGACCAGGTTGCGTTCGGCTTGCAGGTGAGCTTCGGACAGGCGTCCGTACAGCTGCTTGGTGCGCTGGGCACGGCCGATGATCCCGGGCTTTTCGGAGTAGGCGAATATCGCCGTGTTGCGTTCGATGGTGCCTTCGACTCGGGTCACCCGGTGCACCGAGAAACGGCCCTTGAAGATCTGCAAGTCGCCGGGGTTGAGTTCCAGTTCCTGCACCCGGGAGCGGTCTTCGCCGCGCACCACCTTGCCCACCGCCCCGAGGTTCTCCTGGGTGCGCGAACGGATCATCGGCGCGTATTCGAAGCGTCCGCCCGCTTCGGGTTTCTGGGTCATCATGCTGACAATGAATTCGTTGGTGTCGAAGTGCCAAGGTTGCTCGGTGCCTTCGGGCATCACGTTGATCACCAGCCCGGCAAAGGGGTCTGCGTATTCGAAAATCTCCGGCTCGTCCAGGCAGGCGCCGATAAAGCGTTTCATCATTGGCGACACGTAGAGGCGGTGGATGAGGGCGTCGGGGGCGATCATGTCCCGGGTGACAAAACCGCTGGTGCGCTCCATGAATGTGCGGCGCGGATCATCCTGAGGCAGGTTCTCATCGTCTTCGGTGAAGTAAGCGTTGACCTTGCGCACCGAATAGAAGGTTTTGCCCGACAGCGCCTGGCCTTCGGCGCGGGCCTGTTCCAGCACCTCGGGGCGCAGGAAGTCCTTGAGCAGGCAGCAGCCGTCCTCGGCCAGTTCCGCCCGGGCGTGTTCGATCAGCGCTTGCAGTCCGACATGGCCCGAATCATGTATGGGATAACGCTCGGTATTGACGATATCGCTGATATCACCCACTTCGGCATCGGCAAGTTGCAGACTCATTACAGACTCCTGGATATATAAGTAACGGTGGTTCCAGAGAACGCCCTGAATAGCGAATCGGGGGTGACTTGATAGTTGCTCAAGGAGGCAGGAAGTGGAAATTACAAGTTGTGATCGAATCCATCGGCAGGTGCGATAGTTATGTCAGGTCAACTGGATGGGACTTTACTTAAAGTCTTTATCGCTATTATCGAGTGCCAGGGGTTTTCCGCGGCGGCCGAACGCCTGCATAAAACCCAATCCACCATCAGCCAGAGTTTGCAGCGCCTGGAAGAGATGGTCGGTACGCCCTTGGTCAATCGCACCAGTCGTTCACTGAGCCTGACCCCCAGCGGTGAGACCTTTCTGATTTATGCCCGGCAGATCCTCAAGCTGTATGAGGACGCAATCAGCGCCACGCAGCGGCCCAACGATTCGCCGAGCATTCATGTCGGCATGCCTGAGGATTACGCCGAATATTGCCTGGCCGGGGTCCTGCGGGATTTCCAGGGACGTTTCCCTCACGTGCGCCCGGACATTTGCTGCGAAATGTCCACGGCCTTGGTGGGGCGCTTGCAGCGCGGCGAACTGGACCTGGTGCTGGGGGTGCAACACGCCCACCTGCAACCGGGGCACTACTTGTGCGACGAGCCGCTGGCCTGGGTGGCCGACGAAAACTGGTGTGGCGACGAAGGCGCGTCGGTGCCGCTGGCGGTGTATGCCGAGGGCTGTGCCTTTCGCGCCAATGCGGTGCGCGCCCTGGCGGCGGCCGGGCGGCCCTGGCAGGTGGTGTACACCAGCCAGAGTCCGCGGGGTATCGGCATCGCCATAGAAAGCGGGCAGGCAGTGGGGGTGACCGCACAGCGCCTGGTGCCGCCCGGTTGGCGGGTGTTGGGGGCGGCCGAGGGGTTTCCGCCGATCGAGCCGGCGGCGCTGATGTTCTGGCGTTCGAGCCAGTGCCGGGAGCCGGCGCTGGATGCCCTGGTGGAGATCCTCTGGCGTCAGCTGGGCCCTTCAGCCTTGCTCGCGCACCCCTTGCCCGTCGGTTTGGCGTCGGGCCATCAGGCCCAGCAATAGCAGGCTGGCGCCGGCCCAGCCAAGGATCCAGGCGTGCACCAGGGCGAACTGCTGGCTGGCTTGCAGCAGGGCGCCGCACAGGCTGTTCGCGGTGGCGCTGCCCAGGCCATAGCCGACCATGCTCAGGCTCACCACTTGCAAGCTTTGCATCGCGCTCAGGCGGGCGCTGAGGTAGGCCGCCATCAAGCCCCAGGCCGGGAAATAGAACAGCGCGAACAAACCGGCGGCGACCCAGGTCAAGGCCAGCGACGGCAGGCATAGCAGGCCAAACATGGCCAGGCCGAAGGCGCCGAGGCTGCCGCCCATGACCCGCAGCGCGCCCCAGCGATCGGCCAGGGTCCCGAGGAGCAGACCGCCGAGCACGCCAGCGGCGCCGATCAGGGTCCAGAGCGAGCCGGTGGTGCGCGCGTCAGCCCCCAGGCGTTCGCTGGCAAAGGCCGAGAGGAAGTTGAGGAACGGCCCGCTGATGGCGCCTATAAAGGCGCTGAGCAACAGCACGTGCAGGGCCACCGGGTATTCCAGGCACAAACGCAGCCATTGGCGCAGCACGTGGTGCAGCGAGGGCGGGCGGTGGCTCGGCAGCCGGTCGTGAGGCTGCTGGCCCAGCGGCGCCAGCGCCCAGCAGGTCAGCAAGGCAACCAATAAGGTCAGCCCGGCACAGATCAACCAGAACTGCCTGAGGCTGATGCCCTGCAACCAGGCAATCAGCAGGCCATTGAGGCAGATGGCAAAGGCCGCGCCGGACGATGCCAGGCCCAGCACGCGGCTGCGGTGGGAGGCGGGAATGACCTCGCCGGCGAGGGCGGCGATGGCGTTCCAGTTGGACACCGCGCAAGCCGATACCAGCGCGAGGCACAAGGCGAACGGCAGCACCCAGGGCGTGGCCACCGCCAACGCCAGCAGGGCAGGGCTCAAGACAATGGTCAGCCGCACCATGGCGCGAGGGCTGATCCAGGCCGCGGCGACGCCGCTGGCGATCGAGGCGCCCATGTAAAACAGTTGCAGCAACGCCGCAATGGCGGCGGCCTGGCTGTAACTCAGGCCGAACACTTGGCGGATCTCCGGTAACAACGCCGAATATAAAAAGATGCTGAAGCCGTGCGTGGTGGCATTGCAGGCGGTAAAGATAAGTGCCAGGACGCCCACACTTCTAGAGGGAGAATATTGAAGGGCTGGCATAGTGGAAGTTCACTCTTGGTTAATGATTAAGTGCGGCATGATGGGGCGAAGTAATAGGGCGCGCCCTATAGAAGGGCGCAGGTTGGAAGTGTTGTTTTTTTGGTGGTTCAGCCTAGCGCTTATAAATGAATAACAGCCAGTGCTTAATAGTCATGAATGACTTGCGAAATACTCATGCCAGGTTGCTGTTTGCGACTCTTTTATCGCTATAAACGACCGATTGCCGTTGCCTTGGGTGATCGCCGTCCAGCACGGGTGAGGTGATGGGGGCAGGCAACACAAAAATGCATGTTACCGAGGATTTTTCCTCGGCCCCGTGCGATGCTCTGCGCCTTCATCGGCCGCCACGAGAGACTGTCTTGAAACGCAAGATGCCCGCGCTCAATGCGCTCAAAGCTTTTGAAGTCGCCGGCAGCACCGGCAGTTTTACCCGGGCCGCCGAGTTGCTCAACGTCACCCAGAGCGCGGTCAGTCGACAGGTGCGCCAACTGGAAGAACAGCTGGGTGAAAACCTCCTGGAGCGACGCCATCACCACCTCGAACTGACCAGCGCCGGGCGTGTGCTGTTGCGGGCCTTGCACCAGTCGTTCGACAAGATCGAGCTGACGGTGCGCAGCATCCAGCAGAAGTCCCACTCCAACCGCTTGCACATCAACGCGCCACCGACCTTCACCAGTCGCTGGCTGTTGCCGCGCCTGGGGCGCCTGCGGGAACAGCACCCGGAGCTGGAACTGAGCATCACCACGCGCCTGCAGGACAGCCTCGCGGAAACCAGCACCCTGGATTGCGCGATCCGTTTCGGCGACGGCGAATGGGATGGCCTGGACAGCTCGCTGTTGATCCAGGAGCGGCACATTGCGGTTTGCGCGCCCTCGCTTTACGCCCGCGAGTGGGGCGAGCGCGGCATTGACCTGAACCGCCTGACCCTGTTGCACGTGCTGGCCCGCGAAGACCAGCGCTACCTGACCTGGAAGCACTGGCTGGACGCGGCGCGAATCACCGGGGTGGATACCCAGGGCGGTTACGAATTCGATCTGCTGGACCTGGCCATTCGCGCGGCCATCGATGGCTTGGGCATCAGCATTGCCGACTGGCACATGGTGGCGCCGGAGCTGGCCAATGGTCAGTTGACCCAGGTGCTGAATGTGCACGTCGAGGGCCATCAATCCTATTGGTTGGTGACTCGCCCGGAGCAGACTCTGATGCCGCAATTGCAGGTGTTCAGCCAATGGTTGCAGGAAGAAATCTGGCTGGCGCAACGCCAGTTGGAGCCTTCCACCGCTGCGACCCCTTAAGCACTGTCGACCCTCTGCGCCGGCCCTTGGCATGCCAGGGGGCGGCCGCGCCCCAACGCCATGGTCGGTCTGCCTGCGTCTGCGTCAGTAATGTGCGTTTTTCGAATGTTTGTCCGCGCAATTAATCGTTTGTTCTCCCTTGGCGGCAGGACAAAACTGCTGGCTACTCACATAACAACAACCTGAGTGCCAAGCCATGCCTTATTCGGCCCCTGTCGATTGCGTTTTCTTGCGCCTTGCGCTGCTGCCCACAACGGGTTCTGCGGCGGTCAGATCGATCCACACTCTTTAAAAGGAGGCGCCTGGATCCGCTTCAGGCCGCTTCAGCCATTCCTGTAACAACGATGGGCAATCTCCATGCGACTCGAGCGAAATTTTGTTAATGGCCACTTCATCGAACCTGCCAGCAGCGCAGTGATCGCGGTGTATGACCCGGCCACCGAGGCCCTGGTCGGCCAAGTCTGCGCGGCCACCGAGGAGGAGGCTCGCGCTGCGGTTGATGCCGCGGCCGTGGCGCAGAAAACCTGGGGCAAGCTCACCAGCATCCAGCGCGCCGAGCACTTGCGAGCCTTTGCCGACGCCCTGGAGGCTGGCGCCGAAGACATCGGCCGGGCCCTGGCCGCCGAGTCCGGCAAGAGCCTGATCGATGCCAGCAACGAAGCCCGCTATGCGGCGCAGATCACTCGCTACCACGCTGAATGGGCGCGGCGCATCGAAGGCGAGATCATCCCCAGCGACACCCCGGACGAGAGCCTGTTCCTGCATCGCGAGCCGATCGGCGTGGTTGCCTGCCTGATTCCATTCAACTACCCGGTCTACACTTTGCTGCGCAAAATCGCCCCGGCGCTGATTGCCGGCAACACCGTGGTGGTGCGCCCGAGTAACAACACCCCGACTTCGGCGTTCGAAATCGCCAAGGCGGTGCAGCGTGCTGGCCTGCCCGCCGGGGTGGTGAACATCCTGACCATGAACCACGCCACCGCCGCCACCGTTTGCACCCACCCGGCAGTGGGCCTGATCACCTTGACTGGTAGCGTCAATGCCGGACGCATTGTCCTGGATTACTGCAAGGCCAATATCGCCAAGCCGTCCCTGGAACTGGGGGGCAAGACCCCGGCAATCATCGAGGCCGATGCCGACCTGGAAAAGGCCGCCAGCGACATCGTCGGTTCCAAGACCACCCACTGCGGCCAACTGTGCACGGCGGTGGAGCGGGTGTATGTGCACGAGCGCGTGCATGAGCGATTCCTGGCCCTGTTGAAGGCCAAGATCAGCGCCGTGAAGTGGGGTAACCGCGCTGGCGATCCGAGCCTGATGGGGCCGTTGGTCAGCGCCAGTTCGCAACAGAATATCCATGCCATGGTGCAACGTGCGGTCGCTGCGGGTGCGGTCCTGGAGTGCGGCGGTGTGCTGCCCGAAGGCCCGGGGCATTTCTACCCGCCGACCTTGCTCAGCGGCTGCCGCCAGGACATGGAAATCGTCCAGGAAGAAATCTTCGGCCCGGTGTTGCCGGTGCTCGTGTACCGCGACATCGATGAAGCCCTGGCCCTGGCCAACGATCACCAGTTCGGCTTGTCCTCGGTGCTCTATACCGAGAACTACCGCACCACGATGAAGGTCGCCAACGCCATTGAGGCCGGTGAGCTGTACGTCAACCGCACCCCTGCCGACCCCTATCAGGGGTACCACGCGGGCTGGAAACGCTCGGGCCTGGGCGGCGATGACGGCAAGCACGGGATGCTGGAGTTCACCCAGACCCGCCTGGTGGTCATGAAGTATTGATTGAGAGCCGCAGCCAGTTTCAAGCTGCAAGTGGCAAGCAGGGCGCGCTAGGTTGACTTGCCGCTTGTAGCTTGAGGCTTGCAGCTGCCTCTATAACAACAATTATCGGGGTGCCCGCACAGTGGGTGCTCGAGGTCTTCAAGATGTCCAAGCCTGCACCTGTTGCCCAGGGTTTTAATGCCGCGCCCGCGGCCCAAAGCGACAAGACCAGTCGCTATGTCCAATTGCTGTTGTTGGTGCTGGCCGCCGGGGCGATCTACCCGATCCTCTACCTGCGCCAGGTCTACCAGACCACCATGCTCGAAGTGTTCCAGATCAATCACAGCGAACTGGGCTATCTGTATTCCATGCTCGGCACCATTTTTCTCCTCAGCTACTTGCCCAGCGGCTGGCTGGCTGACCGTATCGCACCACGCTTTCTGATTTTCTTTTCCTTGGTGGCCACCGGCGCCTTGGGCCTGTGGTACTCCAGCGCGCCTTCGCTGACGTCCCTGATGATCATTTTCGGTTGCTGGGGGCTGACCACCGGCTTGACGTTCTGGGCTTCGGTGCTCAAGCGGGTGAAGATGATCGCCCAGCATTCCGAGCAGGGCCGCTTTTTCGGCATCCTCGATGGCGGGCGCGGCCTGGTCGAAGCGTTGCTGGCCACGGTGGCCCTGGGGCTGTTCGCCCTGGCCACGGAAACCCGTGGCGAGTCGGCGGCCGAAGGGTTCAAGCACGTGGTGTACCTGTATGCCTTCACCTGCATCGCCATCGGTTGCGTGCTGGTGTTGATCAAAGACCCCAAGTCCATGACCGACACGGCGCCGGTGGAGCAGGGCAAGTACAACCTGCTCAGCGATCTGGCCACCCTGGTGAAGATTCCTGAACTGTGGCTGGTGACCGCCATTGTGTTCTGCGGTTACCACATTTTCTGGGCCACCTACAGCTTCTCCGACTACCTGCAGGGCAACGGCATGACCGCCGTGATGGCCGGCACCATCACCACCATCAAGCTGTGGATGCGCCCGATTGGCGGCATCGGCGGCGGCTGGCTGGGTGACCGTTTCTCCAACGTTTCGGTGCTGATTGTCGCGTTGTTGCTGGCGACCCTGAGCATGGCTGGGCTGATTGTGTTCCCAAGCCTCAACAGCCTGGGCCTGCTGATCGGCACGGTGATCTTTATCGGCCTGATGACCTATGCGATCCGCGGGCTGTACTGGGCCATTCTCGACACCTGCAACATTCCGCTGCGCATCACCGGCCTGGCCATCGGCATTGTCTCGGTGGTCGGTTACTTGCCGGACACCTTTATCCCGCTGATCAACGGCTACCTCACCGAACAGTTCCCCGGGGCCCTGGGTTACCAACTGTATTTCGGCTACATCGCTGCAGTCGGCCTGCTCGGCACCTTGGCAGCCCTGGCATTGCGCGCCCGTATCCACCGTAAACCTTCGAACCAGACAGGTGCCTGAGATGAAAATCGTCGCCCTTGAAACCCATATCGTCGCCGTACCGCCACCCCATATCGGCGGCATGTACTGGCTGTTCGTCAAACTCAAGACCGCATGCGGCATCGAAGGCGTCGGTGAGATCTATGCCGCGACCTTTGGCCCCAAGGCCATGCTGCCGATCATCGAAGACGTGTTCGAGCGTTACCTGCTGAACCAGGACCCGCACCATATCGAGCGCTTCTTCCGCCAGGCCTATTCCAGCGGTTTTACCCAGCGTCCGGACCTGACCATGATGGGCGTGGTCAGCGGCCTGGAGATGGCCTGCTGGGACATCATCGGCAAGGCCGCGAACAAGCCGGTGTATGAGTTGCTCGGCGGCAAGGTCAATGAACGCCTGCGCTCCTACACCTACCTGTACCCGGTCAACAACCGTGGCGAGTACGACTACGACGACCCGGACCTAGCCGCCGAATGCGCCATCGAAAACATGAACAAGGGCTTCACGGCCGTCAAATTCGACCCGGCCGGCCCCTACACCGCGTACTCCGGGCACCAGATTTCCCTGGAGGTGCTGGAGCGCTGCGAGACCTTCTGCCGCAAGATCCGCGAAGCAGTGGGCGACCAGTGCGACCTGCTGTTTGGCACCCACGGGCAGATGGTGCCGTCGTCGGCGATCCGCCTGGCCAAGCGCCTGGAGAAATACGACCCGCTGTGGTTCGAAGAACCGGTGCCGCCGGGCCAGGAAGACGCCATGGCCCAGGTGGCGGCCAAGACCAGCATCCCGATTGCCACCGGCGAGCGCCTGACCACCAAATACGAGTTCTTCAAGCTGCTGCAGGCCGGTGGTGCGTCGATTCTGCAGATGAACGTGGCGCGCTGCGGCGGGCTGCTGGAGGCGAAGAAAATCGCCAGCATGGCCGAGGCCTACTACGCGCAGATCGCGCCTCATCTCTACAACGGGCCGATTGGCGCGGCGGCGAGCTTTCAGCTGGCCACCTGCACGCCGAACTTCCTGATCCAGGAAAGCATCATGACCTGGGGCGGTTTCCACGCCGAAGTGCTGACCAAGCCGCTGCAATGGGAGGACGGCTACATCATTCCGTCCACCGAGCCGGGGCTGGGGGTGGAGCTGAACATGGAGGTGGTGCGCAAACATTCGCCCTACACAGGCGAGCGCCTGCACCTGCAGATGGCGGCCACCCCCGCCGACGTCAAGGACACTTCGCCGGCCAAGGGCTGACCCCGATCCCGCCCGACTACGGGCGGGGCATGGCACCTGATGCGGGTGCCTTCAACATGACTGACGCGGTAACCCTGCATGACATACGACTACATCATCGCCGGCGCTGGCGCCGCAGGCTGCATCCTGGCCAACCGGCTGTCCGCTTCGGGGCAATACTCGGTGCTGCTGCTGGAGGCGGGGGGCAAGGACTCCTCGCTCTGGTTCAAGATCCCGGTGGGCTTTGCCAAGATGTATTACAACCCCACCTTCAACTGGATGTACTACAGCCAGCCGCAAAAGCAATTGGCCGACCGTGCGATCTACGCGCCACGGGGCAAGGTGCAGGGTGGTTCGGGCTCGATCAACGCAATGATCTATGTGCGCGGCCAGGCCCATGACTTCGACGACTGGGCGGCCGGCGGCAACGACGGCTGGAGCTTCAAGGAGGTGCTGCCGTACTTCCGCAAGCTGGAAAGCCACCCCCTGGGCGACACCGAGTACCACGGTGCCAGCGGGCCCATCAGCATCACCCCGATGAAGGGCCAGACCCATCCGATCTGCGACGTGTTCCTCAAGGGGTGTGACGAGCTGGGTTACCCCCACAGCGACGACTTCAACGGGCCCAGATTCGAAGGCGCGGGCATCTATGACGTCAACACCCGCAACGGCCAGCGCTGCTCCAGCAGTTTTGCCCACCTGCACCCGGCCTTGGGTCGGCCGAACCTCAAGGTCGAGCACCATGCCCTGGTGGACCGGGTGCTGTTCGACCCGGAGCAGCAACGGGCCATCGGCATCAGCGTGACCCAGCACGGGACGGTGCGCACCTTCAGCGCGCGCAAGGAAGTGATCCTGTGTGCCGGTGCCGTGGACACGCCGAAGATCCTGCAACTGTCCGGGGTGGCGGATCGCGAGTTGCTGGCCAAGCATCGAATTCCCTTGGTCCAGCACCTGCCGGCGGTGGGCCGCAATCTGCAGGACCACCTGTGTGCCAGCTACTACTACAAAGCCAATATTCCCACCTTGAATGACCAGCTCAGCTCTGTGTTCGGCCAGTTCAAGCTGGGGCTGAAATATGTGTTCACCCGCAAAGGCGCCCTGGCCATGAGCGTCAACCAGGCCGGTGGTTTCTTCCGTGGTGACGCGCAGCAGGCCAACCCCAACCTGCAGCTGTACTTCAACCCGTTGTCGTACCAGATCCCGAAAAACAACAAGGCCAGCCTCAAGCCCGAGCCCTATTCAGGCTTCCTGCTGTGCTTCAACCCGTGCCGGCCAACCAGCCGCGGGCATATCGAAATCGCCTCGAGCAACCCCAGGGACGCGGCCCTGATCGACCCCAACTACCTGAGCACCCAGAAGGACATCGACGAGGTGATCCAGGGCAGCCGCCTGATGCGCAAGATCATGCAGGCGCCCGCGCTCAAGGGCATTACCGTCGATGAAGTACTGCCGGGCCCGGCGGTACAGACTGATGAGCAGATGCTGCAGTACTTTCGCGAGAACAGCGGCTCGATCTATCACCTGTGCGGGTCCTGCGCGATGGGGGCGGACCGGCAGACCTCAGTGGTGGACAAGCGCCTCAAGGTCCATGGCCTGGACGGCCTGCGCATTGTCGATGCGTCGATTTTCCCCAATGTCACCTCGGGCAATACCCACGCGGCGGTGTTGATGGTGGCGGAGAAGGGCGCCGACCTGATCCTCGAAGACGCCTGAGGTCGCCAGTGCCGGCGCCCGGGCTTTTGGCCGGCGCCGGCCTGTGTTCATGGGCTCACTGCAGGTTCTCATGGGGAATCAAGCGGTCCCGTTCCAGGTCCCGCAGCAGCTCGTCGAGCATCTCCCGGCGGTTTTCCAACTGCACCGGGGGCACGTACCAAGCCGCTACGCTGTAGCCTTCGCGGCGGTAACGGTAGCGCTTGAGCAGTTGCCCATCCTTCAGCAGGTCGCCCTGCAGGTTGCTCTGGTAGCTGTAGGGCAGGGGGAAGGTCAGCAGGGTGAGAGCGTTCAGCGCACCCCAGATTCCGGCGCTTTTGCCCCCCGGTTCGCTGATCAGCAGGCTGTAGCCACTGCGGCTGTAACCACCATCGAGAAAGGAGAAGGCCCCGGTGGCCCTCAGGGCGTTGAGGGTCTGCTGCTGTTCCTGAACGTCCAGCCGGCTGCGGCTCGGTCCCAGGTCCAGGCTCAATGGCACATAAGGCTGGGCGCTGCGGTAGTCCAGGGGCTGCATGCGGGTGCCGCAGCCGCCCAAAGCGAGGCCTAAGCACAGCACCGCGGGCAAACCGATGCGCTTCACGGCGTCAGCCCGGCGCTGGGCAGCAGCTGGTCCTGTTGCATATCGGCAGCGAAGGCGCGAGCGATGCGCTGGATGTTCTGTTCCTTCATCTCGCCACCCTGGTCCAGCAACCACGTGTATTTGTGGGTCAGGTTGCGATAGCTGTAGCGCTTCAGGGTCTTGCCTTCATGCAGCAGGGTGATCTCGGTATGGGTGTCGATGCCGTTGGACAGGGGCATCAGGAACAGGGTAGCGGCGCTGAGGAGAATCACCGGGAAGGGCGGCAGGTCGTGTTCTGAGGTGAACTGGATCCGCGCGCTGTAATCCCCCGGTTGTCCGGGGCCGGTCTGCACGTTTTCGAAGACCCCGGTGGCGCGCAGGGCATTGCGCAACTCAGAGGCACGCAAGGGGTCGTCGACCATCACGTGCAGCGGCGCCAGGTAGTCCTTGCCGTCGGGCAGCGGGCGCTCGGGCAAGGTGTTGGTGGCGGCGCAGCCGCTGAGCAGGAGCAGAGCGCACAGGCCCAGGGTGGTTTTCATGGGTGTTCCTCGCGGGCGGCGGCGGGCAGGCCGGGGGCTGGCCGGGCCTGGATGATGAATGGATGAGCTTGTTCAAGGTTCAGCGGCAACGCTTGCAAGGTCGGCAACCCTGGCACCTGGCGCTGGGCGATGGCGGCGTCCCGGGTCATCTGGTCGCCCCAGACAAACAGGCATTTGGTGATCTCGCGGCAGACCGAGCGGTACTCACCGATGTAGTAGGCCTTCCCCGCTTCCAGGCGCAGTGGCACCACGAACGCCTCGCGTGCCTCCCGCGAGCTGAAACCTGAACCCATCCCGGGGCGGTAGCCCACCGCCCAGAATTGGAAGTTGTAGAACTCGTAGTCCCCCGGCTTCAGCGGCAGGACAAACACGCTGCCGGCGCTGCCAGGCGCCTCCAGGTCATTGGGGGTGGGGCGCGAGTCGCCTTGCCACAGTGCTGCGGCGCCGTACATCGAGCCGCGTTTGCGGAACAGCAGGCGCAGGTTGGTGGCCGCGCCGCCATTGCCCAGCACTTGTGGGCCGATGGCGCCGACCAGGTAGGCCGCAGGTTCGTTGGGGGCGGGGCGCAGCGGCTCGCTGACGAGGCCGGCTGGTTGGCTGATGCAGCCAGAAAGCACGCTGCCAGCCAGCAGGAAGGCCGAAGCCTTGAAGACGCGAAACATGGGAAACCCTGACAGTGGCGTGGATGAATAACCGGGCCAGGGAACGCATGAACAGTCAGCGGCCTCCCTGGCGCGGCTTGTGAGCGGCGACGATGGTAAGTCATCGTCCGGCTGTTTAACAGTTGCCAAGGGGCCCGCATCGGCAGCGGCCCACCCCGCCACCTGTTCAGCCGCCATAAATAAAACGCATACCTCGTTCAGCATTATCCGCCGCGCAATGTTCCCCGAGCCCCTACCGTGATCACACAAGACGGCGCATGCGCCCTGCGCTTTCGGGTGAGGGCCGCTTGATCCCATAACAATTAGAGAGCACTCCCATGCACGACACCCCCGTGGTTGACGTAAAACAGTGGGTCGATTCGCGACCGATTTCCCCTTATCAGTGGCTGGTGCTGATCCTGTGTTTTTGCATCATCACCTTCGACGGTTATGACGCGGCAGTGATGGGTTTTATCGCCCCGGCGCTGATCGAGGACTGGGGCATCGCCCGGGCCGACATGGGGCAGATTCTCGGGGCCGGCATGCTGGGTGTGGCCATTGGCGCGCTGATCGCCGGGCCTTACGCCGACCGCCTGGGGCGCAAGCGGGTGCTACTGGCGTCGATCCTGGTGCTGGGGGTGTTCAGCCTGCTGTCGGCCCTGGCGCGCAATCCGCTGGAGATGGCGGTGATACGTTTTTTCGCCGGTCTTGGGCTGGGGGCGATCATGCCCAATTGCGTGACCCTGGCCTGCGAGTACATGCCCGAGCGGCGCCGCGGGCTGATGATCACCCTGATGTACAGCGGCTTTAATATCGGGTCGGGCCTGGGCGGGTTTATCGCCGCCGGGCTGGTGCCTGCGTTTGGCTGGCAGTCGGCACTCTTGTTCGGTGGCTTGTGCCCGTTGCTGTTGCTCCTGCCACTGCTGCGCTACCTGCCGGAATCGGCGCTGTTCATGGTGGTGCGCGGCGACTCCAATGAACGCATCGGCGCCTTGTTGCGCCGTGCCGGAGGAGTGTTCAGTGCAGACACGCGGTTTGTCCTGAAAACCCCGGCCCTGGAGAAAAAGGCCAAGGTCTTGCAGTTGTTTTCCCAGGGCTATGCCCGCGGCACCCTAGTGCTGTGGGTCACGTATTTCATGGGGCTGTTTGTGATCTACCTGCTTAACGGCTGGTTGCCGACCATTATCCGTGGCGGCGGTTTTTCCCTGCAGCAGGCGGCGATTGTCGCTGGCCTGTTCCAGTTCGGCGGCACCTTCGGCGCGTTGATCGTCGGTGCCCTGATGGACCGCTTCGACGGCAAGAAAGTTATCGCCGGGTTCTATTTCCTCGGCATGGCCTGCCTGCTGACCCAGGGGCTGGTGGGCTTCAACGAATACGGGCTGGCAGCGTTGGTGTTCCTCAGCGGGTTGTGCGTCAACGGTGCTCAGACCGGCATGCAGGCGTTTTCCCCGAGCTTTTACCCGACCGCGATGCGCGCCACCGGGGTCAGCTGGATGCACGGCATCGGGCGCAGCGGGGCAATCATCAGTTCATCCATGGGCGGCGTATTGCTGGGTGTGTTCCCAGGCGCTAACAGTGTGTTCATCATTCTGGCGGTGCCGGCCTTGTGTGCCGCCCTGGCGATTCTCAATCATCGCCGGGCCAACCCGCCCACAGTCATCAAGGGCGCCCCCGGGGCGCTGGTCAATCCAACAGTTTGAGTGAGGTAAGCATGGCTAGGATCATCGGCGGGTTGGCGGTGTCCCACACCCCGACCATCGGTTTTGCGGTGGATCACAACAAGCAGGGAGAGAGCGCCTGGGCGCCGATCTTCGAGGGCTTCGCGCCGGTGCAGCAGTGGCTGCAGGAGCGCCAGCCGGACGTGCTGCTGTATGTGTTCAACGACCACGTGACCTCGTTTTTCTTCGACCATTACTCGGCCTTCAGCCTGGGCGTGGACAGCCAGTACGCGGTGGCCGACGAGGGCGGTGGCCCGCGTGACCTGCCACCGATTGGTGGCCACCTGGGGTTGTCGCGGCACATCGGCAGCAGCCTGATGAGCGACGAGTTCGACATGTCGTTTTTCCAGGACAAGCCCCTGGACCACGGCCTGTTCTCGCCGCTCTCGGCGTTGTTGTCGCACCAGGACGGTTGGCCGTTGCAGGTGGTGCCGTTGCAGATCGGGGTGTTGCAGTTCCCGATCCCCACGGCGCGCCGCTGCTTCAAGCTGGGCCAGGCGCTGCGCCGGGCCATCGAAAGCTACCCCGAGGACTTGAAGGTGGCGATCGTTGCCACGGGCGGGGTGTCGCACCAGGTCCACGGTGAGCGCTGCGGCTTCAACAACCCGGAATGGGACGCACAGTTCATCGAGTTGCTGATCAATGACCCGCAACGCCTGACCGAGATGACCCACGCCGAGTTCGCCACCCTGGGCGGCATGGAAGGCTCGGAAGTGATCATGTGGCTGGTGATGCGTGGAGCCTTGTCGGCCAATGTCGAGAAGCTGCACCAGGCTTATTACCTGCCGTCCATGACCGGCATCGCCACGCTGATCCTGGAGAACCGTTCCGGTGAAGTGCCGGCGCCGGTGCACGAGCGCCATCGCCAGCACATGCAGCGGCAGTTGGCGGGCATCGAGCAGTTGCCGGGCACCTATCCCTTCACCTTGGAACGCAGCCATCGCGGCCTGCGCCTCAACCGCTTCCTGCACAAGCTGGTGCAGCCGGCCTGGCGCGAGCGCTTTCGTCGCGAGCAGCAGGCGCTGTTCGAGGAAAGCGGCCTTAGCGAGCAGGAGCAAAGCCTGGTGCGCGACCTCGACTGGCGCGGGCTGATCCAGTACGGCGCGAGCTTTTTCCTTCTGGAAAAACTCGGCGCAGTGGTGGGGGTGTCCAACCTGCACATTTACGCGGCCATGCGCGGTCAGTCCCTGGAGGCGTTCCAGAAGACCCGTAACCAGCAAGTGCTGTATTCGGTGGCCGGGAAGCAAGACACATGAACCTGTTGCCCTGGCCGAAAATCGACTGTCACCACCATGTCTTCGACCCGGCGCGTTTTGCCTACGCCGAAGACACCGCCTATCGCCCCGAAGGGCACGAGTTGGGCACTCCGGACTATTACCACGCGGTGATGGACGCCTATGGCATCGGCCACTCGCTGATCGTCGGCCCGACCTCGGCCTACGGCACCGACAACCGCCTGCTGCTGGCGACCCTGGCCGAAGGTGCCGGGCGTCATAAAGGCATTGCCGTGGTGCCCCGGGACATTTCCAGTGAGGCCCTGGCGGCCCTTCAGGCACAAGGTGTGGTGGGGGTGGCGTTGAATGTGGCGATGCTCGGGGTCGAGCCCTTCCTGCACTGCGACCCGTTGCTCGGGCGCCTGGGCGAGTTGGGCATGCTGGCGCAGATCCAGGTGCAGAACGAGCAGTTGAGCGCCTTGCTGCCGCTGCTGGCGCGCAACAGTACGCGCCTGCTGATTGACCACTCGGGGCGCCCGGATGTGGCCGCCGGCCTGCGTCAGCCTGCGTTCCAGGCCTTGCTGGGCCTGGCCGAGGGCGGGCGCACCTGGGTCAAGCTGTCGGGCATGGGCAAGTTCACCTTGCAGGGTTACCCCTTCAGCGACACCCGGCCCTATCAGCAGGCCTTGCTCCAGGCCTTTGGCGCCGAGCGCTGCCTGTGGGGCTCGGACTGGCCGTTCCTGCGGGCCGACCAGCGCATGGACCTGGCGGTGCTGTTGGGGCGCTTGGCGGAACTGGTGGGGGATGAGGCCCGCTGTCGGCAGATCCTTTGGGACACGCCCAAGGCGTTGTTCGCCTTCGGCAGTTGATTCAACTGCCCGCGCAGCGCTCGCGCAGGCAGTCGATCAAGGCCTGGGCCGCCGGCGAGTGCAGGCAGCCGCTGCGGTAGGTCAGGCCGATGTCCCGCGAGGTGTCGGGCAGGGTCAGGGGCAACTGGCGCAGCAGCCCGCTGCGCAGTTCGTGCTCCAGCTGGTGCACCGACACTGCCGCCAGCAGGTCCGAGCCCAGCAGCAGGCCCCGGACCATGGCCAGGTCGCCGGTTTCCACCACGGCCTGGGGGGCGGCGATGCCCATGCCCTGGAAGCAGGCGTCGAGCATGTGCCGTGCCGGCGCCGCCGAACGCGGCAGGACCCAGCGTGCCTGGGCCAGGTCGGCGGCCTGCACCGGCCCTTGCAGCAGCGGATGACCGTCCCGCACCAGCACCGCCATGTCTTCGCTGAACAACCGCTCGCTGTAGACCCCGGCGCCCGGGTCGTGGTCGCGCAGGGCACCGAAGATAAAGTCGATATCCCCCGAGCGCAGGCCCGCCGTCAGTGCCGTGTAGTCGCTTTCATTGGTGGTGACGCTGAGCCCCGGGTAGGCCTCGATCAGTTTGATGATCGCCTCCGGCAGCAACCGCGTGCGCCCCAGGGGCAGGGCGCCGACCCGCACGGTGCCACTGAGCACGCCGCGCCGCGCATCGATTTCGGCACGCAGGTGGCGCAGTTCGTTGAGCGCCCGGCGGATGTTCGGCTCGATCTCCCGTCCGTACAGCGACGGCACCAAGCCGTAGGGCGTGCGCTCCATCAGCGCCACCCCTGCGCCATCCTCCAGGACCTTGAGCGCGGCACTCACCGCCGGTTGGCTGAGCCCCAGTTGCCGGGCCACCGATTGCATGTGCCGTGACTCGCACAGCGCGGTGAAAATCTGCAGGCGTCGCAGGTTGAACAGGTACAGCGGTTCGGCCTGGTAGCGCTCGCCGGCATGCTTGCCCAGCAACCGCGCCAACCGGTGCGGCACCTGGTGCAGGTCGTCGATGGCGCGCCGTGCCCGGGGCAGCATGCACTTGCCGAAATCCGTCAGCAGCATGCCGCTGGCCTGGCGCTCGAACAGCTCCACGCCGAGGTGCCCCTCCAGGTCGCGAATGGCCCGGGTGATCACCGATTGCGAGCGGTACAGGTCCTCGGCGGCCCGGGACACGCTGCCGTGGGCCACCACCTGGCTGAAGGCGCGGATCTGCATCAGGTTGCACAGCTCGATGGCGGCATGGGGCATGGTGGCGGGGCTTCCGTGGACGGTTGGGCGAGTGCCTATAAATAAAACGCATGGCTGTTGCAGTCAAACGAATTACCCAGCCGCGAGGTGAACTGCGAGCCTTGGAAAAACCCAACAGGAAGTTCGACCATGAGTGATGCCAAGACCCAAAAAACCGCGCTGGTGGTCAGCGCCCATTCCGCCGACTTCGTCTGGCGTGCCGGTGGTGCCATTGCCTTGCACGTGGCCCAGGGTTACCGAGTCCATATCGTCTGCCTGTCTTACGGCGAGCGCGGCGAGTCGGCCAAGCTGTGGCGCAAAGGGCAGATGACCGAAGCCAAGGTCAAGGCTGCGCGCCATACCGAAGCCTGTGCCGCCGCCGAAGTGTTGGGGGCGAGCATCGAGTTCTTCGACCTCGGCGACTACCCACTGCAACTGGACAACGAAGCGCTGCTGCGCCTGGCCGATGTCTATCGCCGCGAGCTGCCGCAGTTCGTGCTCACACACTCCCTCAAGGACCCGTACAACTACGACCATCCACGGGCCGCCGACCTGGCCCAGGAGGCGCGCATCATCGCCCAGGCCGAAGGCTACAAGCCCGGCGAGCCGATCCTCGGTGCACCGCCGGTGTACTGCTTCGAGCCGCACCAGCCGGAACAGTGCGACTGGAAGCCCGATGTGCTGCTGGACATCACCTCGGTGTGGGACAAGAAGTACCAGGCCATCCAGTGCATGGCCGGCCAGGAGCACCTGTGGGAGTACTACACCCGTGTGGCCTTGCAGCGTGGGGTCCAGGCCAAGCGCAACATCGGCATCACCGCCGGCCGCGACATCATTCATGGCGAGGGCTACCAGAGCCTGTTCCCACGGGTGACGGAGAACCTGGCATGAGCGCGCTGATCGGCAAGACCGGCATTGTGGTGCGCAACATCCCTCGGGCCGACCCGCAACTGATCGAAGAACTGGGGCGCTACGGGGTGGCCACGGTGCACGAGGCCCAGGGCCGCAAGGGCCTGCTGGCCAGCGATGTGCGGCCGATCCAGCGCGATTGCGCAGTCAGCGGCACGGCGGTGACGGTGCTGGTGGCCCCGGGCGACAACTGGATGTTCCATGTGGCGGTGGAGCAGTGCCAGGCCGGGGACATTCTGCTGGTGGCGCCCAGCTCGCCTTGCAGCGACGGTTACTTCGGCGACTTGCTGGCCACCTCGTTGCAGGCCCGGGGCGTGCGTGCCCTGGTGCTGGACGGCGGCATTCGGGACAGCCGGACCCTGCGCGAGATGAACTTCCCGGTGTGGTCCCGGGCCATCCATGCCCAGGGCACCATCAAGGAAACCCTGGGCTCGGTGAACATTCCCCTGGTGTGCGCCGGCCAGTTGATCCACCCCGGCGATGTGCTGGTGGCCGACGATGACGGCGTGGTGGTGGTGCGCCACGCCGAAGTGGCCCAAGTGGCCGAGGCCGCCCGGCGCCGTGGCGAGCTGGAAGAACATAAACGCCTGCGCCTGGCGGCAGGGGAGCTGGGGCTGGACATCTACAACATGCGCGGGCGCCTGGCCGAAAAGGGCCTGCAGTATTTCGAGCGTCTTGAAGACGTACCAGGAGCCTGATGCCATGAGCCAGACGCGGATCCCCTGTTTGTTGATGCGTGGCGGCACGTCCAAGGCCGCCTGCTTTCTCGCCGATGACTTGCCCCCCGCCGGCCCCCTGCGCGATGCCGTATTACTGGCGGTGATGGGCTCGCCGGATCGGCGGCAGATCGACGGCATTGGCGGCGCCGATTCCCTGACCAGCAAAGTGGCGATCATCCGCCGCTCCAGCCGCCCGGGGGTGGATGTGGACTATCTCTTCGCCCAGGTGCTGGTGGACGAGGCGCGGGTGGACTACGGGCAAAACTGCGGCAATGTCCTGGCGGCGGTCGGCCCCTTCGCCCTGGAGCGCGGCTTGCTGGCGCCCCGGCATGGGCTGAGCCAGGGGCTGACCGAGGTGCGTATCTATATGGAGAACACCGAGCAGACCGCCGTGGCCAAGGTGCCGACCGACAATGGGCAGGTGCAGTACAGCGGCACGGCGCGCATCGACGGCGTGCCCGGCAGCGCGGCACCGCTGATTGTCGAGTTCAACGATTTGGCCGGTTCCAGCTGTGGCGCCTTGCTGCCCACCGGGCAAGTGCTGGATCGCTTCGACGGCATCGAGGTGACGTGCATCGACAACGGCATGCCGGTGGTGCTGCTCAGGGCTCAGGACCTGGGCCTGGACGGCGACGAAACCCCGGAGCAATTGAACGCCGATGCCGGGCTCAAGGCGCGCCTGGAAGCCATTCGCCTGCAAGCCGGGCCACGGATGAACCTGGGGGATGTGAGCCAGCGCAGCGTGCCGAAAATGTGCCTGGTGGCCGCGCCCCGGGCGGGCGGCGCCCTGAGCAGTCGGACCTTTATTCCCCACCGTTGTCACACCGCCATTGGCGTGTTCGGTGCGGTCAGCGTGGCCAGTGCCTGCCTGTTGCCCGGCAGCGTCACCCAGGGGGTGGCCGAGGTGCCGGCGGGGGCGGATAAACGCCTGTCGGTGGAGCACCCCAGTGGCGAGTTCAGTGTCGAGTTGCGCACCGAAGACGGTGTGCTCAAGGGCTGCGGCCTGTTGCGCACCGCGCGCTTGCTGTTCGACGGCAGGGTCTGCGTGCCCGCCACGTTGTGGGCGGGTCGCTAGGGCGGGGCCAGGCGCTGCGGGCCGGTTTGCGGCCAGCAGCGCCCAGGGTTTAGCGCAGTTTTTCCAGCATCTGGTAGTACCACATGCCCGCCGCCAGCATCGGGTTGCCCAACAGGTCGCCCAGGGGCACGCGGATGTGCCGGCAGGCGGCGAAGGTGTCGAACTGGCTGAGTTGGCCGGTGATCGCCTGGGCCATGATCTCGCCCATGATGTGGCTGGTGGCGACGCCATGGCCGGAGTAGCCCTGGCAGTACCAGACGTTGTCCGAGAGCTTGCCCAGCTGGGGAATGCGGTTGATGACGATGCCCATGGCGCAGCTCCACTGGAAATCGATGGCCACGCCCTTGAGCGCCGGGAAGGTCTGCTCGATGCACGGGCGCAGTTCCGCGGCGATGTCTCGGGAGTCCTTGCCGCTGTAGTTGGCGCCGCCACCGAACAGCAGGCGACCGTCGGCGGTCATGCGGTAGTAGTCGAGGACGAAGCGGCAGTCGTAGACCGCCAGGTCCTCGGGGTTCAGGCGCTTGGCCAGGTCGCCCAGGGGCTCGGTGGTGACGATGCCGCCCATGGCCGGGAAGATTTTGCCCTTGAGCTGTTGCGGTTCCAGCTTGTGGTAGACGTCGCCGGCCAGCAGCACCTGCTTGGCGTTGATCCGGCCCTGGGCGGTGATCACCGCCGGGGTGTCGCCATGCACGATCTCCAGCACCGGGCTGTGTTCGAAGATCAGCGCACCTAGGCTGGCGGCGGCGCGGGCTTCGCCTAGGCACAGGTTCAGCGGGTGCAGGTGCAGGTTGCGGGTGTTCTTGATGGCACCGTGGTACAGCTCGCTGTCCAGCAGGCCGCGCACTTGTTGGCGGTCCAGCAGGCTGACTTCATCGCCCAGGCCCCGGCGCACGGCTTCTTCGTAATCAGCTCGCAGGCCGGGCAGGTGGCTGGGCTTATAGGCCGCGTGCAGGTGGCCGTGCTTGAGGTCGCAGGTGATGCCGTACTTCTTCACTCGTTGTTGAATGATTTCGTGGCCGCGCCAACGCAGGTGCCAGATGAAATCGTCCACCTCGTCCCCCAGGCTGCGGCGCATCTGTTTGCGCATCGCCGCGTCGCCGGACAGGCTGCCGGTGACCTGGCCACCGTTGCGGCCGCTGGCGCCCCAGCCAATCTTGTGGCTTTCGACAATGGCCACTTTCAGGCCTTTTTCCGCCAGCTCCACGGCGCTGGCCACGCCGGTGAAACCACCGCCGATAATCACCGCATCCACCGACACCTCGCCTTGCAGGGTGGGGTAGGCGGTGGGGTCATTGAGGGTGGCGCTGTAGTAGGAAGGGCAGCGCTCGGCTGCCGCCGTCACCAGGTTAAGGGCGGCTGTCATGGGTCTCTCCTTGCACATGTAGGGGCCGGGCCGGCGCAACGCTGCGCCGGCCGCCGAAGGGGCTGTGGTGGGCCGGTATCAGGCCTGGGCCAGGTACCAGCGCCAGTCCTGTTCGCCGACTTCGGCCATGAACTGGCGGTACTCGGCACGCTTGACGGCCAGGTACACACCGAGGAATTCGGCGCCCAGGGCATCCCGCGCCCAGGCCGAATGTTCCAGGGCAGTCAGCGACGTCAGCCAGTCGGTGGGCAGCAACTCGGTGGCCTGGGAGTAGCCGTTGCCGCTCACCGGTTCCCCCGGGTCCAATTGTTCGCGCAGGCCGCGATGGATGCCGGCGAGGATTGCCGCGGCGGCCAGGTAAGGGTTGGCGTCGGCGCCGCAGATGCGGTGTTCGATGTGCCGGGTGTGGGCCGGGCCGCCAGGGACCCGTAGGCTCACGGTGCGGTTGTCCACGCCCCAGGTCGGCGCCAGGGGCGCGTAGCTGTTGGCCTGGAAGCGGCGGTAGGAGTTGGCGTTGGGGCAGAACAGCAGCAGGGAATCCAGCAGCGAGGCGAGCATGCCGCCCACCGAGTGGCGCAGCAGCGGAGTACCGGCCGGGTCTTGTGCGGCGTACAGGTTGTGGCCCTGGGCATCGGCGAGGCTCACGTGCATGTGCATGCCCGTACCGGCCAGGTGGTCGAACGGCTTGGCCATGAAGGTGGCCTGCATCCCATGCTTGTGAGCGATGGCCTTGACCAGGCGCTTGTAGCGCACGGCCTGGTCCATGGCTTCCAGGGCGTCGCCGTGTTCCAGGGTGATTTCCACCTGGCCCGGGGCATATTCGGAGATCGCTGTGCGCGCTGGAATGCCCTGCAGCTTGCAGTTGGCGTAGAGGTCGGCGAGGAAGGGTTCAATCTGTTCCAGCTCGCGCAGGCCATAGACCTGGGTGCTGCGGGGGCGGCCACCGTCGGCGTCCAGGGCCGGTTGCGGTCGGCCGTGGCTGTCGCGCTGGGCGTCCAGCAGGTAGAACTCCAGCTCGCAGGCCATCACCGGGTAATAACCGTCGGCCTTGAGGGCGTCGATCACCTTGATCAACAGATGACGCGGGTCGGCAATGCTGGCGGGCAGGCCCTCTTGCGGGTGCATGCTGACCTGCACCGCAGCGGTGGGAATCTGCCGCCAGGGCAGGCGCACCAGGCTGCCGGCCAGGGGGTAGGCGCGACAGTCGATGTCGCCCACGTCCCAGACCAGCCCGGAGTTTTCCACGTCGTCGCCATTGAGGGTCAGGCCGAGGATGGTACTGGGCAGCGGGCGCCGCTTTCGTACACCGCCAGCAGTTCTTCGCGGTGCAACAGCTTGCCCCGGGGTACGCCGTTGGCGTCGAGGATAAACAGCTCGACCATGTCGATATCGGGGTTGTCGGCCAGGAAGGTACGGGCCTCGTCAAGGGCTGCAAAGTTCATCGTTCTCTCGCTTGCGCCGTTTCAGGCGCGCAGGTTCAGTTCACGCAACGGCGCCGTGCTTGGGCCGGTTGCAGGGGCAGAAGTGAATGCGGGGAAGCTGTACGCGTCTGGGCGCGCGTTCAGGCTGAGAACGAAGTATCCGGAGGGCGCGAGGAGTGACGCAGGCGGGAACGGCACAGGGCCATGGGCAGGTTGACCAGCAGTTTCATCGCTGACCCCCTGGCGCGAGGGGGTGGGTGCTGCGGCGATGAACGCGGGCCGTTTCCCTGGCCATGTCTGATCCCCTGCACGGGGCAGCGGCGACAAGCAGGCGAGGGCAGCGGGTACTCGGGGCGTTCATGGGGCCGGTTGATCTCGTTAAGGATTCACGGACTTTTTTTCAAACGAGGCACACCGTTTTACCGGGAGTGAAAGCAGATTCCAAGGGGGGGTGTCGAAAAATAATTGACAGACTGGGCGGGCATGGCGCTGCCACAGGGGTAGCGCCGGGGCTTATTTTTCGCTGAGCTGGGCCACCAGGAAATCGATAAAGGCGCGGGTTTTCTGCGGCACCCGGCGCGCCGAGGGGTACACCGCGTGGATGCTGATGGGCGGCGCCTGCCAGTCACACAGCACCGGCACCAGGCGCCCGGCGGCCAGGGCGTCCTCGACGATAAAGTTGGGCAGCAGGGCGATGCCCATGCCGGCCTCGGCGGCCTGGGCCAGGAGGTCGCCGTTGTTGGCATGCAACGGCCCGGTGACGTGCACCCGTTGGGTGTCCTTGCCATTGCTCAATTGCAGGCTGACGCCGCTTTGCAGGTAGCCGTAGTTCAGGCAGGCGTGGCTGCTCAGCTCCTTGGGCGTCTGTGGCGTGCCCGCCCGCTTCAAGTACGCGGGGGAGGCCACCATGATTCGCGGTGCCGGCGCCAGCAAGCGCGCCACCATGGACGAATCTGCCAGGCTGGCGATGCGGATGGTCACGTCGAAACCGCCGCGCACCGGGTCCACTTGCTGGTCGCTGAGCACCAGCTGCAACTCGATGTTCGGCTGCTGTTCATGGAACAGCGGCACCAGCGGCCCCAGGCGGCGCAGACCGAACGACATCGGCGCGTTGACCCGCAATACCCCGCGCAACTCACTGATGCCATCGCGCGCGCGCTGCTCGGCTTCGTCCACGGCGGCCAGGACTTCCCGTACCGACTCGTAGTACTCGGCGCCGGCTTCGGTCAGGTGCAGGCTGCGGGTGGTGCGTTGCAGCAACTGCACACCGATGGCCTCTTCCAGGGCCTGGATCTGTTTGCTGACCTTCGAGCGCGGCACATCCATCGCCCGGGCTGCCGCGGCAAAGCCATTGGCGTCGACGGTGACGACAAAGGCGCGCATGCATTCAATGCGGTCCATGATTGTCCCTGTTTTGGAATCAATGATTCTCGATTTTAGGGAATTGTCCCTTTTTGGTCCAGTCCGTAAATTAGCCACCAAGCCGGCGCACAACGCTAGACAAGGCAACCGCCCCGGACCCCAGACACTTAATCAATCTCGACATCAAAAGGAACACGCCATGTCCATCCGTGAACTGCTCAACCCAACCAACTCCGCCCTGATCCTGATCGACCACCAGCCGCAGATGTCCTTCGGTGTGCAGTCCATCGACCGCCAGACCCTGAAGAACAACACCGTGGCCCTGGCCAAGACGGCAAAGATCTTCAACGTGCCGACCATCCTCACCTCGGTGGAAACCGAAAGCTTCAGCGGCTACATCTGGCCGGAACTGCTCAGCGTGTTCCCTGATCAGCAACCCATCGAGCGCACCTCGATGAACTCCTGGGAAGACAAGCCACTGGTGGCAGCGGTCAAGGCCACTGGGCGCAAGAAACTGATCATGGCGGCGCTGTGGACCGAGGTCTGCCTCAACTTCCCGGCCCTGGAAGCCCTGGCTGAAGGTTACGAGGTGTACATCGTCACCGACGCCTCGGGCGGCACCACCAAGGAAGCCCACGACATGTCCGTGCAGCGGATGATTCAAGCCGGCGCAGTACCGGTGACCTGGCAGCAAGTGCTGCTCGAATACCAGCGTGACTGGGCCCACAAGGAAACCTACGACGCCGTGATGGACCTGGTGCGCGAGCACAGCGGCGCCTACGGCATGGGTGTGGACTACGCCTACACCATGGTGCACAAGGCCCCGCAACGTCAGGCCAAGTAAGCCCCGAGCACACAGGAGGGCGCCTGCGGGCGCCCGATCTTTTTCCCCGGGTAGGCGGAGCCTGTCATGAATATGCAATTGGCTGACGGCGTGGTGACACTGCTGGTGCGGCATCGAATCAAAGCGGGCCAGGACCAGGCCTATGAAAGTTGGCTGCGCCGGACCATTGCCCGGGCCCGCAGCTACCCGGGGCACCTGGGCATCGACGTGGTGCGCGGCCACGATGGCGGGCTGGCGCTGTTCACCAGCGTCCTGCGTTTTGCCAGTACCGAGTTGTTGCAGCAGTGGCTGGATTCCACGGAGCGCCGCGACCTGGTGCACGAGGCCCGGCATCTGCTGGCCGATGGCGACCAGACGGAAATCAACGGCGAACGGGAGTTCTGGTTCACCCCGCCCCAGGCCAATGCGCCGACCCCGCCCCCGCGCTGGAAGCAGGCTTGCGTGACCTTCATGGTGATCCTGCCGTTGAGCATGCTGATGCCCTGGCTGTGGCAGCAGGTGTTCAACCGGTTGCCGTGGCTGGGCGGCTACGTGCAGTCCAATGTGCTGATTACCCTGAGCATTGTGTTGTTGGTGGTCTATGTCTTTATGCCACGGGTGACGCGTTTGTTCGCCGGCTGGTTGCGCTGAAACCTGTGAATGTAGAGGGCAAGGCTCGCCATCACTTAATCGTCGCCATTAAAAAA